>NZ_JBSHNT010000154.1:0-103735 GCF_053601615.1 Pontimicrobium sp. MEBiC06410 | reverse complement strand
CTTTTGCATAACTAAGCTCTACAGCTTTATGTTTAAATTCTTTGGTGTAAAAATTTCGTGGTTTTGACATTGTTATTTTATTAAAGTTTATAAATATATAAACTCGCTTCTTACTGTCCTGTCAAATATAGCATGTCCAGTTTTATCCATTGAGGATATTTTAGACCCCGAAGATCTTTTAGAAAAAAAAGATTTACATTGATGCCTTTAATTGCCGTGTAGCCTTATTTGAATAGGTGTCAATCAAACTATCATCGGCAAAAGAATAATAGCCCTCTTCGGTTAAAATAATATGGTCTAAAACAGCAATATCAAGATATTGCCCTGCTATCACAAGTTTTTCAGTTAGACTTCTATCCGCTAGACTTGATTTTAACTGGCTTGAAGGATGATTATGGCCGAGAATAATCCCGCGCGCGCGGGATTTTAACGCGGTGGCAAAAACAAGTTTTGGGTCAACGAATGTGCCTGTTGTTCCGCCTTGTGAAATTTGAACAATGCCGAGACATCGATTGCTATTATCAACAAGGAGAATTTTAAATTCTTCATAAAGTTGAATTGTTAAATCATTCCAATTCTCACGAAACAATTGATGCGCATCATGTGATGATGAGATTTTAGGTCGATCTTTCGCCTTGACCTTATTTTTATAAGAAAGGGTAATTTGGCTAATATTGGTTTTGAGAGTGTGCGTCATAGAAAACACTATGCTGCATCATCAAAATAAAAAATACGCACATAAAAATTAAAAATGTTTTAGGTATGTTTTAGGTGGGGGTATAAAAAAAGGCCTCACATTTGTGTGAAGCCTTGTCTTTACTAGTAGCGGGAACTGGACTCGAACCAGTGACCTTCGGGTTATGAGCCCGACGAGCTACCTACTGCTCTATCCCGCGATTTAATCTTTAACAATTTACTTAGCTTTTAACTTTCGGTTCATAATGCCGATCAAATTGTTTCGGACTGCAAATATA
Organism: Pontimicrobium sp. MEBiC06410; assembly: GCF_053601615.1. Classification (NCBI taxonomy): domain Bacteria; kingdom Pseudomonadati; phylum Bacteroidota; class Flavobacteriia; order Flavobacteriales; family Flavobacteriaceae; genus Pontimicrobium; species Pontimicrobium sp. MEBiC06410. The sequence continues at coordinate 102,761 of NZ_JBSHNT010000154.1, read as the reverse complement.
CAATCCTTTTTAGATATAACAAGCATTATTTTAAAAAAAATTATTGTTCAATATTTATCGCCTCAAAGCCAACAAGTTCCATAGTTGTAAATTGCGGTGTTATTTGTATTGGATTACAACAAACCTCACAATCTTCTACATAAGTTTGTTTAGAAACACTATTATCTAATAGCATCGAGATCTCTTCCCAACAATACGGGCATTGAAAAAATGTTCTATCATAAGCAAAAAAACAGCTAACGGTAAAGTTAGCTGTCTCTATTTTATATTATTATAATTTCTAGATTTAATCTCTTTCTACAACATACGTTTTAGTCGTTGTTAGTAAACTTTTAGAAATGCTAGCTTTATCATCTACTACACTTACATAATTTTCGGCTAACTTATTATCGCTTACCATTAAAGTATTTAAATGTTTAAGGCGTCCTAATTGCAATGGCAAATGCCCAATTAAGTTGTTTTCTGCTAAAATAAGCTCTTCTAGCTGATATAATTCTCCTAACTCTACTGGAATATATCCTTCTAGTTTATTATCTATCAAGCTTAACTTTTTCAACTTGGTTAACTCCTTTATTTGTGTTGGTATTACTCCAGTTAAAAAATTACTTCCTAATTGTAATACTTCTAAGTTAACTAAGTTTGTAATAGTTACAGGAATATTTCCTTCTAATTTGTTACTGTATAGTGTTAATACTTTTAACTGACTTAAAGTTCCTAGTTCTGAAGGAATTTCACCTTCTAGTTTATTTAAAAATAATTCTAATGTCTCTAAGTTTTTTAATTTTGTAATGCTAGTTGGTATTTCACCTTCTAATTTGTTAAAGCTTAGATTTATATTTTTAAGATTCGTTAAATTTCCTATTTCGTTTGGTATTGTTCCTTGAAGATTGTTAAAGGATAAATCTAAAGCCACAACTTTATCATTTTTAATTGTAACTCCATGCCAATGATCTGCTGTTTTTGTTAAATCCCAAGTTACATTCCATTTTTCTCCTTGTGTAGCATTATATAATGCTAACAAAGCTTCTTGCTCACTTGCAGGCACATTAGCAAATGCTAATATTGATGAAAAAAGGCAAATTATAGTTAGTTGTATCGATTTCATTTAACAAATTGATTTAAAATCACTTATTATCAAATTTAGTTAAAAAAACGCTTAAAACCAATTTTTAACGATTAAATACACATATATAATATTTGAATCCGACAAAAAACGCTAGAATACCGACAAATTAAACTAAAGAACAACATATAAACATTCCTGTAATTGGTCTAAGACTCCAAAGTAGCTTATTTTACTATCGTTAAAAAAGTTAAGAAAAGTCTTCAATTTGCATAGTTACTACTTCCCAGTCTTCCATTAGTTTAGATAAATTATCCTTTTTTGCTTGGTAATTATCAAAGAATTTAGGGTCTGCCACCACTTCATCATAGTTAGTAGCTAACTCAACATCTATTTCTTTTATTTCTTTTTCTAGCTGATTGATTTTTGCTTCTACATTACTTAATTTATTATTAAGTGATTTTAGTTTTTTCTGCGCTTCGTAGGATTGTTTATTACTTTCTTTGGGCGTTGCTTTAACTACTGTTCGTTTTTCTACTTCTCTTAAGTTTTCAACTTTACGCTGCTCTAAATAATAATCTATATCTCCTAAATACTCTTTTACCTTCTGGTCTTTAAATTCGTATACCGTACTGGTAAGTCCTTGTAAGAAATCCCTATCGTGAGATACTAATATTAATGTACCTTCAAAACGTTGTAGTGCTTCTTTTAAAACGTTTTTAGATTTTATGTCTAAATGGTTTGTAGGCTCATCCATTATTAGCACATTAAACGGCTGTAACATTAATTTTGCCAGTGCTAAGCGGTTGCGTTCTCCTCCTGACAATACTCTAACATACTTTTCTACTTCTTCACCACGAAATAAAAATGAGCCTAAAATGTCTCTAACTTTACTTCTATTAGTTTCGTTAGCTGCATCTATCATAGTATCTAATACGGTCTTGCTCCCGTCTAGGTATTCTGCTTGATTTTGTGCGAAGTAACCTATTTGTACATTATGACCTAGTTTTAAATCTCCATCATGCTGTATGTCTCCCACTAAAATTTTTGCTAGTGTAGATTTCCCTTGACCATTTTGCCCAACAAAAGCTGTTTTTATATCACGTTCTATCATGATATCTATATTAGACAATACTTGATTATCTCCATAATTTTTGGAAATTGCATTGGCATCTACAACAACTTTTCCTGGCACTATAGACACAGGGAAATTTAAGGTCATCACACTATTATCGTCTTCATCTACTTCTATACGCTCAATTTTATCTAGTTTTTTTATAAGCGATTGTGCCATTGTTGCCTTAGATGCTTTTGCTCTAAACTTTTCAATAAGCTTCTCTGTTTGCTCTATCTGTTTTTGTTGATTTTTTTGAGAGGCTAATTGTTGTGTTCTTATTTCTTCTCTTAGTACTAAATATTTTGAATACGGTTTTGGATAATCGTATATACGACCAAGTGAAATTTCTATTGTTCTATTAGTAACATTATCTAAAAACATTTTATCGTGAGAGACAATTGCTACTGCTCCAAAATAGTTTTTTAAAAATCCTTCTAGCCAAATAATAGATTCTATATCTAGGTGGTTGGTTGGCTCATCCAGTAATAATATGTCGTTACTTTGTAATAATAGCTTCGCTAACTCTATGCGCATTCTCCACCCACCAGAAAACGTATCGGTTAACTTATTAAAATCTTCTCGTTTAAAACCTAGTCCTTGTAGTATTTTTTCTGTTTCTCCTTGATAGTTATACCCCCCTAAAATTTCATACTGGTGTTGTATTTCATTAAGGTCTATCATTAATTGACTGTAGGCTTCACTCTCATAATCTGTTCGCTCGGCTAGTTGATTATTAATATCTTCCATTTGAGCTTCTAAAGTTTTTATTTCTGTAAAAGCTTCGTACGACTCTTCTAATACTGTTCTACCAAAAACAAAATCAATATCTTGTTTTAAGAAGCCTATTTTAAGTGTTTTATCGGCTGCAATTTGTCCAGAATCTGGTTCTAATTCCTTTGCCAATATTTTTAGCATTGTAGATTTTCCTGCTCCGTTTTTACCTATAAGTCCAACTCTATCTCCATTTCCTAATTTAAAGGTAATGTCTTCGAATAGATATTCTCCTTGAAAGGAGATTGATAAATTATGAATATTAAGCATAGAATGTGTCTCTTGTTATAAAATTTTAAATAGATAAAACTTAACTTTGTACATATAACGCTAAACAGTTAAGAGTCTTATTAAAATCAATTATTTTTTCTTTAACGAGATTGCAAAAGTACATTAATTTATATGTTTAAAAAAGGAACTAAATTATATGGCATCATAAAGGGGGTTTGCCCAAAGTGCCATAACGAATCTATGTATACAAATACAAACCCGTATGTTTTACGCGAAGCTTTAGATATGCATGAGCGCTGTAGTCATTGCAACACAAAATATAAGATTGAACCTTCGTTTTTTTACGGTTCTATGTATATTAGTTATGGCGTAGGTATAGCTTTTGCTGTAGCTGCTTTTGTTGTTAGTTATTTGCTTCTAGAAACTAGCTTAAAAGTTGCTTTTGGGGCTATAGTTATAACATTAATTGCTTTTATGCCAATAATTATGAGGGTTTCAAGGAATATATGGATTAACCTTTTTATGAGTTACGATAAGTCTAATATTAAATAGTATTTGTAACTACTTTGTTTCAAAGCGTTTTATATCTATTTCGGAATTCAGCGCCTTATTATTTTCTATATAATTATACAATTCGTCAGCTATGTATGGGCCAATCATTACGCCTCTTGTTCCTAAGCCATTAAGGACATAAACATTTTTATGGTTTTTATGCTCTCCTACTAATGGTCTTCTATCTTTTGTTGTGGGCCTAATTGCTGCGACTTGGTCAACTACTTCGTAATCACATTTAATTAGCGTTTTTAGCTTCTCTAATAGTTCGTCTTTGGCTTTTTTAGTAATTGTATTGGTTTTATCTTTCCAATCGTACGTAGAGCCTATTCTGTATAAATCTTCTCCAATGGGTATTATAAATACGCTAGATTTTAAAACAAAATCTAATTTTAAATCTGGTGCATGTATTGTTAATAATTCACCTTTTACCCCCGTTAAAGGCAACTCTTTAAAAAATGGGTTTTGTTTTAAACCAAAACCTTCAGCAAAAACAATACATTTTGCTTTGTTTTTTTTATAACTTATTTCATTATCCTTTATTTCTAGTAGTTCATAATTAAAGTCACTTATAACTAATTGTTGTGACTTTTTTAGGAACTCTCTATAGTTTTTAACTAGTAATTTAGTATTTATTCTTCCTGTACCCAACACTTCTGCCATACCAAATGCGGCTTCTATATATTCATTTTTATTTTCATGAATAACTGTAGATAATAGGCTTCTAAGGTTTGGCTTATCTGATGCAGCATACCAGTTGTTTTGTTCTTCTATTGAGGCGAATTTTCTATATACAGGAACTTTATAGTCTAGTTTAGTATTAAGGCGTTTTTCAATATTTTTATAAACAGGTAGTGCCAAATCGAGTTGCTCCTTACTTTTCCATACACTGGTAAATCGCTTTAAAATTACTGGATTATATAAACCACCTGCTACTGCCGATGATTTTTGAGATTCGTTATCGTAAACAACAAATGTTTTATTTGCTTCGATTAATTTTTCGCAAAAATTTATCCCTCCTAAACCGCATCCTACAATGATATAATCTAACTCTTTTTGGTCTTCCATACTACGAAGATAATGGATTATAGCTATTAAAGGTCAAATTAAATAAAACAAAAAGCGCTCACTTTTCAGTGAGCGCTTTTAAATTATATAGCAAATGTGATTAGTAAGACCACATGTCTAATTCGAAGTTTCTGATTTTGTCTTTAATTCTATCAGATTCTAACAATTGCATTAATGCGTTTTCTGCAATGTATTCATTTACTTCTCTATCTCCATATACATTTTCTTCTTTGAAAATTACACTATTAAAGCGTCTAGCGTTTAAAATGTGATCGAAAGAAAATGGTACAGCACTATTTTTAGAGTTAAATGATTTCGCTTGGTGCAGTACATCTCTAGCATCTGGGAAAAACACCCAAAATAATGGATTTGGCTCTTTGTTTGCTTCGTCGTTAGAATCAATAAAGTTAACATCTGGAGCAGCTGGTGCTATCCCTAATAATCTATACTTTAACTCTCCTTGACGCTTATCAAAATACCATAGTCCTTTAATTAAATAAGCACTAACATCATATGATGCAATTGTTCTTTTTGTAATATACTCAGGATCTACACGACCATCTGCATTAAATTGATCGTAACCTACAGGTAATGTATCAATCTTAGTGGTAATGTCTCTTAATTCTTCTTTAGTACGTAATCCAGTAAAATAAGAATCGTTATACACTTTTTCTATTTTACCATCTCTAATTGCTTTTGTTAAAACATCGTATAGAGAGCGTCTGTTAGATCCAATATTATTAGTATCTACAGGATAGTACAAAGGAAAATTAACACGCTCATCAAGAACTATTTTCTCCCAAGTCATTTTAGCGAACATAATATCTCTATCACCAACATAACCATATTCTAACGGGTTATCGTTATCTATAGCCTTTTGCGCTTCTGTCTTTACTCCTATTTCATCAGGACTTTTAGCATTTAATATGTTAGCTTGTGCAAATGCGCCAGAGGCTAAGCATAATCCAAAAACAACTGATAATAATGATTTACAATTCATTCTAAAATAATTTTAATTTTTAACAATTATAAAGTTTAGTTTGATAACTCTATAATAATTGGATTTGCTGGCTTGATTTTTGGTCCAGAAGATTTAGATTTAATATCGAAAATCTGAACTGTAGATCCACGCTTAGCTTTACGTAAAGCGCCTTTAGCTTGTCCGTTTAATCTGTTTCCTTGTACTGTAACACTTGGTTGACCAGGCACTTTAAATTTGAAAGATGTTACTCTTAATGGTAAATCGAAATCGAAATCTAAAAGTTTAGCTTCTACTTTACCTATTTCAACATTGTTTCTTGGTAATTTGAAAGATCCGTGTTGTCCTGCTATTACTCCGCTTGGTACTGGAATATCTTTAATTCTAAAAGTCTTTTTATCTGAAGCTTTAGATCCGTCATCTAAAGTAGCACTAACATTAATAGTAACTTCTCTACCTGAAGTTGGAACCATTACATATTGTCCTGCTTTTCCTGCTCTTTTTAATCCAGAAGCACTTGCAGATACTTTATTATCTGGTACTCCAGCGAAAGAAATAGTCATTGGGTTATTTACACCACGATATACAACATTCATTTTATCTGCAGATATTGTAGCAGAATTAGGTCTTGGTACTACAACATAGTTTCCAACAATAGGAATATCTAATGGTTTACCGTCTTCTAAGAATGTAAATTTACCTTCAACATCATGCTCTCCAACATTACCTACATTAAAATCTAATGTAGCTGCTCCTGTAGAATCGATAGCTGTAGCTAAGTCAATTTCTTTTCCTTGAACCATTAATTTAGTTGGTGTTACATTAGCATATTTACCTAATACAACTCTACCTTGGAATTTTTCTCCAGCAAAGAATGCAGATTTATCAGCTAAAATAATTGCTTTATAGTTCTTTAAAGATACAGCTTCTGTAACAAGGTTTCCTAAGAATCCATTATACATGTTAGTTTCTGTAGCTTTAATATCGTTTTGCATTGCTGTTAATTTCGTGTAAGAAGCAATAGCTGGGAATCCTTGGAAATGATAATCTAACCATTTTTTCTTTACTCCCTCACCATCAGTAACATCACTTAAATCAAAACGATTTTCAAAGCTTTCTATTACTTTAGTCCATTTAACGTCTTCACCAACAATACCTTTAATATCGGCTTTATACTTATTAATAGCAGCCATGATTTCTTCTCCTCGTTTTGTTAAACGATCTCCAGTAAACCATAACTCGTTAAGTTTATCACCTTTATCCATAGACTCGTATGGTAAAACACCTTTCTCGTCTCTTTCGTAACCACCTTTTTTAATAATATCTTCTTCTTTTACAGTTTCTAAAAACTTATAAAAATCATCAGATACTTTACTTATTTGCTGTGCTTTACTAGCTACTACTGCAAATTCTTGTGGTTTTTCTTCTGCTTTTCCTTTTAATTGTTCAAGGATTCCATTATTTGTAGCTGCAGCTAATTCATTAGCTGTGCCAAATTTAGCGTTCATTAACCCGAATGCAGATAATACTTCTTTTGACATTGTCATTGCAATCATTGCAATGAATACCAAGTACATCAGGTTAATCATTTTCTGCCTTGCGGACTGTTTTCCTCCTGCCATTTCTAATTAGTTTTTTTAGTTATTAATAATTTATACTAACTTCTAATTAGTTTTTGTTCATTGCAGATAACATTCCTCCGTAAACACCATTTAAAGATGATAGGTTAGATGCTAATGATTGCATTTGCTCTTTTAATTTAGCTGCATTTTCTACTGCTTCTTCATTAATAGCCGCTTGACGATTAGCGCTTTCCATTTGTACTTTATATAAACTGTTTAAAGATTCCATTTGTGCAGCAGCTAAAGACATTTCTTCACCATATTTTTTAGTTGCAGCGATAGAGTCTACAGTAGGAGATATTCCTTTTGCAGCTCCTTCGAAGTTTTTAATACTAGTTCCCAAGCTAGCCATTAATTCTCCATCTATTTTTGCTTCTTTTAATAAGTTGTCTAATTTTTTAGATAATAAACCTTCTGCATCTTTAGGCTCTTCTTTTTTTCCTTTTTTAGTTGCAACGCCTCCAGCTAATTCTGGGTAAACTAAAGACCAATCTAAATCTCCTGCTTGTCTTTCGAATGCAGATATTGTAAATACGACTGCTTCAACAATCATCCCTATCGTTAAGATAAGTGATCCATAAGGCCAGTGTTGGATTTTAAAAAGTGCTCCGATAATAACGATTGCCGCTCCTAGTCCATAGACCATATTCATTGACGAGATTTTCCCTTTTTGTGCCATAATTTCTAATTTTTAAGTAGTTAATTTTAATTTTTGTTATTTAAGTAGGTAATATATTTACAATGTATTATCGTCTAGCATTAGCTGTTACATCTGTTCCCATGTAATCTTGAATTGTTCTAAATCCGATGTAACTTCTGGCTGAATCAGCGTATTCGTAATCTCTTGAACTTACTTGTAAGAAGTATGCAACGTCTTTCCACGATCCGCCTCTTACAACTTTACGGTGGTTGTTTTTATCGTTAACACTTGGATTTATAGTAGATGCGAATTCGTATGATGATGGATCGTAAGAAGAGTCCACCCATTCTGCAACGTTACCAGCCATGTTGTATAGGTTAAAATCGTTTGGCTCGTATGCATCTGCTTCTACTGTATATAATGCTTGATCTGCTGCATAATCTCCACGTAATGGTTTAAAGTTTGCCATAAAGCAACCTCTATCGTTTTTAGCATAAGGCCCTCCCCATGGGAAAGTAGCAGCTTGCAGACCTCCTCTAGCAGCATATTCCCATTGTGCTTCTGAAGGTAACCTGTAACGGCTTACATTATGTATTTTCTTTTGTTTTCTGTATGCATTGTGATATAATGTTCTCCACTCGCAAAATGCTTTAGCTTGTTTCCAAGTTACTCCTACTACAGGGTAATCACTGTAGGCATCATGCCAGAAGTAATCATTATGCATCGGTTCGTTATATGAGTATGCAAAATCTCTAATCCAAGCTGTTGTGTCTGGATAAATTTCAACTTCTTCTTTTATGATAACATCTTTACGTCTTAGACTTCTGTCGTTAGCCGCTTTTTGAATATCCATATAAGTGTATTGAAACTTAAATTTAGTAACATCCCAAGTACGTTGACCATTATATGATTCTTCTAAAGGAATATACATAGTATCCATTACTTCAACATAGTATTCGTCTGGATATTCAGCAGTATCAAAAATTAAATCCACATCATGGTTTAACTTTCTTCCTTCGTAACCTGTTTCTCCTAGACCACTATAGTTGTCTATCATATACTTTTCATAAGGAGTCATATCTGTTGTATCTGCATCTTTAAATGCAAATTGCCCAATACCATCTGAGTCTGGATCTGTCTCACCAACTTCATCTGCTAATATTGCTAATTTTGTTCTAATAGTAGAATCTCTAACCCACTCTACGAACTGACGGTACTCGCTATTAGTTATTTCTGTTTCATCCATGTAGAATGAGGCAACAGTAACCGTCTTAGCCGGCGCATCTTGAATACCAGCTAAATCATCATCAGCCTTACCCATTATAAATGCCCCTCCAGGCACTAAAGTCATCCCGTAGGGTTTTTCTGGATGCCATTTTTTTCCTTTAACACCTACTAACTGACCCTTATCTTTAGAGCCGCAACTTGCTAAAAGTGCCAAAACTGCCGTTAATAATACAAACTTCTTCATATTCATAGAAAACTCGAGGTTAATTAATTACTCTTAATTTTTTAAGAGCGTAAACATATTTATATATTTTTTAAAAAACAACTTTTTTTGTAAAAAAAAATACATTTAATCGTTAAAAACAAACTCTTTAACGATAGTTGTCTTAATTTCTTTAACATTTAACTTTTTTACTTAAACGCTATTTTTTTGATACGCCTTATACCATCTATCTGGTATCTTGCCATTACACGCATCTATATAATCTTGATGTGTACATGGTAATAACGTATGCTTTTTTAATTTATTATTAACATTTGATAAAAAAGGTATTTCTATCCACCATCTCCCAGTTTTTGTGCTTTTATAAAACACTAATTCCTGAGAGTCTGCTAATGTAATGAATTTTTGATGATTATTTCCACTTACAAAATCATCATCTTTCACTCTATAGTTAACACCTTCAATAAAATACCATAACATTTGTGCTATAAGCATTGCTGTTACTTCATCGTCATAAGATGGTTTATACTCATATATACCAAATGCTGTTACCTTATTACTTATTCCTGCATAACGCGCAACCGCACATATTTCTTTTCCATTTAATCCATTAGGGGATAGTCTTTGCTTTAAGCTTACTTCTGAGGCTTTAACAGATCCTAAATCTATACTAACAACATTTGCATCTCGCATTACAGGCTCTACGATTGTTATATCGTTTGAAACTTCTCCTAATCTATAGGATTCAAAATATAGAGCTTCCATAAGATCTATTTCTTCTTGCGAATTAAAATAGGTTTGATATCCTAATGTTGCATAATTAAATAGATTATATGGCTGATCTAAAATAATCTTCCCAACAAAACTTGTATTTTTTATTGGCTTAGCTGAGTCTCCTAGATCAAACTTAGAATCAACATTTACAATATTTACCATTGGAACTAGATTATCGTATGCGCGATATACTGCATAAGTTAAGTCTTGACTCCCACCCAATATAACTGGAATAATATTTTTTTGTATTAGTATACTTACTGTCGTTTTTAATGCAAAGTAGGTATCTTCTACAGATTCACCAGCATTAATATTTCCTAAATCTGCAATATGCGTATTCCAACTTCCTGGAAATAATGCGTAAAACGATTTTCTTACTTCGTTTAACTCAAATGATTCTCCTATATAGTTTACATCGTTTCTATTTTCTAAAACTCCTAGTATGGCTATTGAAACGTTTTCTAAATCTGGAATTCCATCTTGCTGTGAATGTACTCTTAATTTTCTTCCAATAGCTTGCATAGATAAAAGCTCGTTATGAGCTAATACTATATCTGATACAGGAGATAAAAAATTAAAATTCATTTACTATTTTTTCTTTGCTGTTTTCTTCTTTGTTGCCGTTTTTCTTTTAGCTGTTGTTTTTTTCTTGGGAGCGTTTTTCTCTATTATTGCTTTTACCTCTGTTAAAGTAAGTTTTGCTGCTTCTACTGTTTTAGGCAGCTCAATCTTTACTTTACCTTGAATGATATTATGCCTTCCCCATCTTGCCTTCTCTACTCTAATACCTTCTTCTTCCCAATTATGAACAACTTTATCAATTTCCTTTTGGATCTTTGTTTCTATTAATTCAATAATGTCTTTTTCTGAAAGGTTATCCCAATCGTACTTTTTATTTACATTAATAAACATGTTGTTCCATTTAATAAATGGTCCAAAACGTCCTTTTCCTTTTTGAACAGGCAACTCTTTATATATATAAATAGGAGCGTCTGCTTTTTGCTTCTCTTTTATTAATACAATAGCTTCATCTAATTCTACTGTTAAAGGATCTTTTCCTTTAGGTAAAGAAATATAAGCTTTGCCATGTTTTACATAAGGACCAAAGCGCCCATTGTTGACCACAACTTCCTCATCTTCATAGGTTCCTAGTTTTTTTGGAAGCTGAAATAAATCCATAGCTTCTTCAAAGGTAATGCTCCCTAATTGTTGGTCTGGCCCTAAACTAGCAAAAGTTGGTTTATCTTCATCATCTACAGTTCCCATTTGCACCATTGGCCCAAACTTACCTAAACGTACGCTTACTCGTTTTCCTGTTTTAGGGTCTTCTCCTAATATTCGCTCGCCTGATTCTCTTTCTGCATTTTCCTGAACATCTACTACTTTAGGATGAAAATCTTTATAAAAAGATTTCATTACTTTTTTCCAATCTGCTTTACCTTCTGCAATATCATCAAATTGGTCTTCTACATTTGCTGTAAAACTGTAATCTAAAATAGTCTCAAAATGATTTACTAAAAAATCGGTTACAATCATTCCAATATCAGTAGGAACAAGTTTACCCTTGTCTGACCCTACTTTTTCTGTCAATAATTTTTCATTAACAGCATTATTTTTCATTACTAATTGCGTGTAATCGCGCTCTACACCTTCAACTGTACCTTTTTCAACATATTTTCTATTTTGTATTGTTGAAATGGTTGGTGCGTATGTAGATGGACGCCCTATACCAAGCTCTTCTAATTTTTTAACAAGCGATGCTTCTGTAAAGCGATATGGCGGTCTTGTAAAACGTTGTGTTGCCGTTATATGATTATTAAGTAATGTTTCGTTTACCTTTAATGCTGGTAACATTCCATCTTGTTCTGTATCATCATCATCGGTTCCTTCTAAATATACTTTTAAGAATCCATCAAACTTAATAACTTCTCCATTTGCTGTAAATGTATCATTATGAGAAGCTGCACTAATTTTAACATTAGTTCTCTCTAATTGTGCTTCACTCATTTGCGATGCAATGGCACGTTTCCATATTAACTCATACAAACGTGTTTGGTCATAATCCAAACCTGCAGAATGTGCTGCAAAATTTGTTGGACGTATAGCTTCGTGAGCTTCTTGCGCTCCTTTTGCTTTCCCTTTATAGTTTCTTTCTTTACTATATTCTTTCCCGTAAGCTTTTACTATTTCTTCTTGCGCGCCTTTTCTTGCCTCATCAGATAGATTAACACTATCTGTTCTCATATAAGTAATTAAACCGGCTTCGTATAACCGTTGCGCCATAGTCATAGTTTTACTTACTGAAAAGTATAATTTCCTAGAGGCTTCTTGTTGTAAGGTAGATGTTGTAAATGGTGCCGCAGGTGCTTTTTTAGCGGGTTTTTTCTCTAACCCTTCTACTTTAAATATCGTATTTGTGTTTGCTTCTAAAAAAGCTATTGCTTCTTCTTTTGTTTTAATAGCCTTAGGTAGCTTTGCTTTAAAAGATTGTCCAGCTTCGTTAGAAAACTCAGCATCTACTCTATAAGAGGCTTCCGTTTTAAAGTCTTGAATTTCTCGTTCTCTTTCTACAATTAATCTTACAGATACAGATTGCACTCTTCCTGCAGATAGCCCTCCTTTTACTTTTCGCCAAAGCACAGGTGATAACTCGTAACCTACTATTCTATCTAATACACGACGTGCTTGCTGTGCATCTACTAAATCGTAATCTATACTTCTTGGATTTTCTACCGCTTTTTGGATTGCAGATTTTGTAATTTCATGAAATACAATTCGCTTTGTTTTTTCTTTATCTAATTTTAAAGATTCTGCTAAATGCCATGCAATAGCTTCTCCTTCTCGATCTTCATCACTAGCTAACCAAACCGTTTCTGCTTTTTTTGCTAATTCTTTAAGTTTTTTTACAACAGATTTTTTATCTGATGATACTTCATATTTTGGATTAAAATCGCCATCTACGTCAACACCTAGTTCTTTTGAGGGTAAGTCGGATATATGTCCGTAACTAGATTCTACTTTAAAGTCTTTTCCTAAAAACTTCTCTATAGTTTTTGCTTTAGCAGGTGACTCAACTATAACTAAATTCTTCGCCATTCTTCATTTTTTTGAATGTACAAATGTATGTGAAAAAAAATATACGAACCTAATTAAAAGTTCTTAAAGCTTCATTTTTAATACATTTTATTTTATTTCATTTGCCCATTTTTATATTAAAAACTCTGATAAAAACTTAATGTCCCATATGCATGGGTTGCTGCTTTTGGTGTTTCTCTTGTATTAAAATTGTACCCCAATTTAAAAGTACTGTTCCTTATTTTCAAAACTGTGCCTACTTTAAATTTTAACAAGTGATGTTTTATTCTTGAGGTAAAAAGTGCATCCTCATAATCTAAACTTCCTTGTATTAAAGTATTGTGTGCGACATATCTATACGCTAACCCTAAATATCCAAAAAATTCGTTTTGTTTAGTTTTATCTATTAGTTCTAGGCGTGACGTATTTTGTAACGCATTAAATTTACCTACAAAATAATCTACACCATACTCCATATATATATCCTTAGTTCCTATGCTTGCGCTTCCTATATATTGTAAGCTTTGTTTATTACTTATCTGTGTATTTAAAATATATTTTGCATTAAGGTTTAGTAAAAACTTAAATTCTATTTCTTGATGCCAAGTTGGGTTATCGTTTATGTTTAAAAACTCATGAAACCAAGTCTGTAGCTTTCCGGCTAAAGACTCTTCTCCTGTAATACCCATTTCTACTCCTAAAGACAGCATATTAGCTCGTTTTACTTTAACTAGTTCTGTTTTTAAAAATAACCATCCTGCATACGGACGATCAAATAATTGTGTATTAAAACTACGCAAATTTTTAGGGGTGTAGGTTTCATTTCCTATTGTTACATTTAGCTGTAGTGTATTACTTGAATCTTTTTTAAATAAAAAATTATTTTCAAGATTTCTTTTATAATTTACAAATAGGCCACTAGTATAATAGCGGTCTAACAAAACCATTTTATCATTTTCTACAACAAAACCTAAAGCTTCATTAACATCTTGAGTATACGAAAAGCAAACACTAATTAAGGTTAAAAAAGAGAGTATGGTTATTTTCAAAAATAAATATTATTCGTTTCCTATTTTTAATATGTCGTCTTTATCATCAAAACCAACAATTTCTTTATAAATAAAGTACTGTGGTAGGTAAGCGAATGAGATAGTTACATAAACTCCTACAAAGCACATAAACATCCCTACTATTTGAGCTAACAAAGAAGATACGATTATTAAACCAAAAGTAATTAACCATTTTTTATTGCCTAAATCAAATGCTAGTTTAATAATATTAGACACGGTTAGTTCTGGATTAAATGCATAAATCACGCTTATTAATGCCACAGGAACCATAACATAAAACACAGGGAAAACGCAAAGCAACATTGCTAACACATAAATCCCCGCTCCTGCGGCCCCTATCTTTATCGTTTTACCTAAATAAGGTTTTTTAAAAAAATAGAAGTAATCATCCCCAATTACCTCATTATAATCTTTAGCTTTAGACATTCTATAAAAACTAGCTTGCATACCAAAAACAATAATAACGGCAAAAAACATAATTACAAGCATCATTATATAAAAGAACACTATAAAAGCAATCCCCTCTGCTTGCAAGCCCTCCTCTATAGATTGTGGATCCATCATTTCTCCTCCAATAATTCCGAATAAAATTAAAGGAATATAAAGTACAAACATCAAAGGAATCATTAAAACATATTTTAACAACTCAGTAACCAAACCTTGTACCCATATTTTCTTAAACAATTCTATAGATTGGTTAAAAATGGCTCCAAAATCTAATTCTTTAGCATTTTGTATTTTAAGTTGTATTTCTGAAAACATTATTGATTAGTATTTACATTATTAGTTTTTATTCTTGACCTATTTTCATAATATCATCGTTATCATTAAATCCAACAACTTCTTTATAAATAAAATATGCTGGAAAGTAAACCAATGGCAACGTAAAAAGCATACCAATAATACATGCTAAAAGACCTAAACAGGCAATAATACCAGTAACTATTAGAAGCCCAAAAGATATTAACCACTTTTTGTTTCCTATATCAAAACTTAGTTTTACAATTTCTTCTACGCTTTTCTCCGAATTAAATGCGAATATCACAGAAAAAAACATTAGAGGGACACATACATATATATAGGGGATAAAACATAAAGCCTGAGCAATTACCGCTATTACTGAATAGGCCAATGCAAGTATTAGTATTTTACTTAAATGTCCTCCTTTAAAAAAATAAAAATAGTCCTCAGACACAGATTCGCCTTGTTCTTTTTGTAAACAAATTCTGTAAAAGGCTGAAGTTAGCGCTAAAGTTATAGTTGTCGAAATTATTGTAACTGGAATATTATATATAGCACTTGCACTATAAAAATTAAACAACCCATCTATCTTGAAATCTCCCACTTCTATAGGATTAACAACATCCAAACCAAACATTCCTAAAAACAAACTGTACATAAAGGCTATTGGTAGTGTTATTAACGCACCTATTAATATGGTTAAAAACCCCTGTAACCATAATTGTTTGTATAGGTTTATTGAACTATCGAAGATAGTTCCAAAATCTAAAGGTTGAGCATTCTGTATTTTTGAGCGCAATTGTTCAAATGTCATTTTATATCTGTTAAATAGTTAGTATTTCAAATGTAATTATTCTTTTTAACATATATACCACTATGTCACTTTGTCATAATGTTTAAAATAGTTATATCTTTGCACACTTATTGACTGATAGTAGCATCGGTACTTAGTATGGAAAAAATTATAGACGAAAACAAACAAGGAGACGCTCTTGTTTTAAAACAAAAGGAAGGAAACACTAAAAAGCTTTTTATAGAAAGCTATGGCTGTGCTATGAATTTTAGCGACAGTGAAATTGTTGCTTCCATATTACAAAATGAAGGTTTTAATACTACAAAAAGTCTTGATGATGCAGATTTAGTATTAGTTAACACCTGCTCTATTAGAGATAAAGCTGAACAAACGGTAAGAAAGCGTTTAGAAAAGTACAATGCTGTAAAACGTACTAACCCAAAAATGAAAGTGGGCGTATTAGGTTGTATGGCAGAACGTTTAAAGAGTAAATTTTTAGAAGAAGAAAAAATAGTAGACCTTGTTGTAGGGCCAGATGCTTATAAAGATTTGCCCAACCTTTTAGCAGAAGTTGAAGATGGTAGAGACGCTATAAACGTTGTTTTATCTAAAGATGAAACTTATGGAGATATTTCACCTGTACGTATAAACACTAATGGTGTAACTGCATTAGTTTCTATTACCAGAGGTTGTGATAATATGTGTACCTTTTGTGTAGTGCCTTTTACTAGAGGTAGAGAACGCAGTAGAGATCCACAAAGCATTATAGAAGAAGTAAACGACTTATGGAATAAAGGCTATAAAGAAATAACCCTTTTGGGGCAAAACGTAGATAGCTACCTTTGGTATGGTGGCGGCTTAAAAAAAGATTTTGCAAAAGCTACAGAAATGCAAAAGGCTACAGCTATAGACTTTGCTAAACTATTATCTATTTGTGCAGAAGCACAACCAAAAATGCGTATTCGTTTTTCGACATCTAACCCACAAGACATGTCTTTAGATGTTATTAAAACTATGGCTAAATACGATAATATATGTAACCATATACATTTACCTGTGCAAAGTGGAAGTAATCGTATTTTAAAAGCCATGAATCGTTTACATACTAGAGAAGAATATTTTGAACTTATAGATAATATTCGTAAAATTATACCTAATTGCGCTATAAGTCAAGATATTATTGCTGGTTTTCCAACAGAAACAGAAGAAGACCATAAAGACACCTTATCTTTATTAGAGTATGTAAAATATAACTTCGGCTACATGTTTACTTATTCAGAAAGACCAGGTACATTAGCAGAACGTAAATTAGAAGATGATGTTCCTGAAACGGTTAAAAGTAGAAGACTTAGCGAAATTATTGCACTTCAACTTAAACATAGTGAATTTAGGACTAAACAATATTTAAATACAACGGTAGAAGTTTTAATAGAACGTGCTTCAAAAAAATCTAGCGAGCATTGGTCTGGTAGAAGCGCCCAAAATATAGTCGCTGTTTTCCCAAAAGGAAACTATAATATTGGCGATTTTGTAAATGTAAAAGTAACAGATTGCACAAAAGCTACACTAATTGGTGAAGCTATTGGGTTATCAAAAAACAATTAATCAATAATAACTATGAAAAAAATACTCTTATTATTCGTTTCGCTATCTTTATTTACAGCATGTGAAAATGAACCTTTAGATGGCGGCTTTTTTGAGGCTGATCCAATCGGCGGAGGTGGCACAGGTGGTGGTACCGGAGGTGGCGGAGGCTCAGAAAGTGGCGATTTAACGCTATCCCTTTACGAACTAGACACAGACGTAACATTTAGTTTATTTGGCACACCTATACAAACCATTACACGATCTGATTTAAATATTGCAAACAATATTTTAACTAGTAGTACTGTTGAAGTATCTGTCCCACCTGCTCCAGCAGAAACAGAAACGCAAACTTATACAAGAAATAGCGAAGGACAAATTATTAGTGATATTTCGGTTAACTCAGACGGAGTAACAACTAACGAATATATTATAACCTATACAGATGGAAAAATTTCTCAAATAACTTATGATTATTTTGAAGATGACGATGATGATTTTGTTTACAATTTTACATACAGCGGAAATACTGCAACAAGAACCGAAGTAGGCTCTAATATTTCTACAGTTTTCACAACAGATGCTAGCAATAGATTAATAAAAAAAGAATCTTTTGACGGTACAACATCTATTCAAGTAGAGACAGTAACTTACAATGCAGATGGCAACTGCTCTAGCAGTGTAAGAGCAGGAGAAACTAACACCAACTCTACTTATACCTACGACAGTAATAACAGCCCATTAAAAGTGGTTTATGATGAGCAGTATCTTTTATCATTTTTTGGAGACGAATACGAAGACGAAATCGGATCTGTTTTAGCACATTTTCATTCTTCTAAAAACTGGAATGGTGTAAATATAGACGGAACAGCTTATAATTTCAATTTACAATATAATTCGGCAAACAGAATTTCTAGTAGAACAATTGCATACAATTTTGGAAGCGATTTATCTTTTGAATTCTCAGAAGTTTTCAACTACGTAAACTAAACAATAACATTTAATATTTTTCTTATAAATTAATGGAATCCATTCAAGCTACAAAACAACGTTTCGGAATTATTGGAAATAGTGCAGGACTTAATCGTGCTATAGAAAAAGCGATTCAAGTAGCACCAACAGATATTTCTGTATTAGTTACTGGAGAAAGTGGTGTTGGTAAAGAAAGTATTCCTAAAATAATCCACTCTCTATCTCACAGAAAACATGGTAAATATATTGCTGTTAACTGTGGTGCAATACCCGAAGGTACAATAGACAGTGAATTATTTGGACATGAGAAAGGAGCTTTTACAGGAGCCACACAAACAAGAAGTGGTTACTTTGAAGTTGCAGATGGCGGTACTATTTTCTTAGATGAAGTGGGAGAGTTACCACTAACGACGCAAGTAAGGTTATTACGTGTATTAGAAAATGGAGAGTTTATAAAAGTAGGCTCTAGTAAGGTTCAAAAAACCAATGTAAGGATAGTAGCAGCCACAAACGTACATATGTTTGAGGCTATTAAAAAAGAAAAGTTTAGAGAAGATTTATATTATAGGTTAAGTACTGTAGACATTAACCTACCACCTTTAAGAGAACGTCAAGAAGACATCCATTTATTATTTAGAAAATTTGCGAGCGACTTTGCTTTAAAGTACAAAATGCCTACTATAAAGTTAAGTGAAGATGCTATAAATATATTATTAAAATTTCGTTGGAGCGGAAACATTAGACAATTACGAAATGTTGCAGAACAAATTTCTGTTTTAGAGCAAAACAGAACTATTTCGGCAGATGCATTACGTAGTTATTTACCTAGTACTGGAGATAATTTACCCGCAGTAATTAAAACATCGAAAGCAGAAGGCGATTTTAGTAGTGAGCGCGAAATATTGTATAAGGTTTTATTTGACATGAAAGCAGATTTAAATGATTTAAAGAAGCTTACAATGGAACTTATGAAAACTGGAAACTCTAAAGATGTCCAAAAAGACAACGAAAGTTTAATTCAGAAAATCTACGGTAACGATAACGAAACCTCTAGTTACGAGGAAAGTTCCGACAACTTACAAGTACTTTCTATACCCCAAACAGCTAAAACTAGCGAAAATTATAATACTGTTAGTGACAATTATGATTTTGCCGAAGAAATTGAAGAAGAAGAAACACTGTCTTTACATGATAAAGAATTAGAACTCATTAAAAAATCTTTAGAACGCCATAACGGAAAACGCAAATTAGCCGCAGAAGAGTTAGGTATAAGCGAAAGAACATTATATCGAAAAATAAAACAATTCGACTTATAAGGTGAATTTTAGCAGAAATAATATTATGTTAAGTTAAACCGTTCTTAAAATAAAAAACTAGAAAGAAAATAGTTCTATTTTCACAATAAAAAACATGAAAATAACAAAACATATCATCTTATTTTTAACTGCAATACTATGTATTAGTTGTGGTTTCTATTCATTATCTGGAGCAAACACAGGGGAAGCAAAAACATATCAAGTTAACTACTTTCAAAATAATGCTATTTTAGTAGAGCCTGGGTTAGATAGAGATTTTACTCTTGCATTACAGGACTTAATATTAAACCAAACTAACTTAGAGTTAGTTACCTCTAACGGAGATTTAGTTTACGAAGGTGAAATTACAGATTATAGAATAGCGCCAACAACAGCTACAGCAAATAATACAGCAGCACAAAACAGATTAACAATAACGGTTAAAGTAAGTTTTGTAAATAAAACAAAAGAAGAAAATAATTTTGACAAAAGCTTTTCTTTCTTTTATGATTTTGCAGGTAGCGCACAGCTTTCTGGAAATACAAAAGCAACCGCATTCGATGAGATTTTTGAGCGTTTAACACAAGATATTTTTAATGCTTCTTTAGCAGATTGGTAATGAATCAAGCAGAGCTTACTAACATATTGCAACAACCGCAAACGGTTACAAAAACACAAACCGAAGATTTAAAAACTATAATTAATAGTTTTCCATATTTTCAATCTGCCCGTGCCGTTTATTTAAAAGGCTTAAAAAATTCAGAAAGCTTTAAATATAATCAAACATTAAAAATAACAGCTGCTTACACTACAGATAGAAGTATCTTATTCGACTTTATTACTTCAGATGCTTTTAAACAAAATGAAATATCGCAATTTATAAAACAAAACACATCGCATTTAAAAGATATAGATGTTACAGTACAAGATATTTCTGTAAATAACACAATAACACTAGACAGCGATTTAAAACAACAGTTTGAAGACACTAAAGATATTATCTTCGACCCAAGTTTATTTCAACCTAAAACAGAAGAAAATCAAGATTCAACTCTTGAAACTACCTCGATTATAAAAGCTGAAGAAAAGCGTTTAAAAACAGAAACTCCTACACCTAGCGAAATATTAAATTTAGGAAAACCTCTAGAGTTTAATAAAACAGAAACACACTCTTTTAACGAATGGTTAAACCTAACAAGTTTAAAACCTATTAAAAGAGAAAATGTAAAAGAAAGTAAAAACGATAAAGAGGCAGTAGAAGACAATAAAACAGAAAACACCACATTAACACGGCATAAAAAGTTTGAACTTATAGAGCAGTTTATAAGTAAAAACCCAAAACTAGAAGCGCCTAAAAAAGGAAGCTCACACCACAATATAGCTAAAGCTCAGATGATTCAACCCGAAGCATTAATGACAGAAACTTTAGCAAGGATATATGTAGAACAAAAGAACTATAAAAAGGCAATTCAATCTTATAAAATTTTAAGTTTGAAATATCCAGAAAAAAGTGGTTTCTTTGCAGACCAAATTAAGGCAGTTAAACAATTACAAGAACAAAATAACACAAAATAATGAGTACGTTTACAATATTTTTAGCACTAATGGTAGTAGTAGCATTTCTACTAGTTGTAGTAATTATGGTGCAAAACCCTAAAGGTGGAGGTTTATCTTCTTCTTTTGGAGGTGGTGGAACACAGCAATTAGGAGGTGTAAAGAAAACTACCGATTTCTTAGACAAAAGTACTTGGATATTAGCAACTATCTTAATAGCATTAATTCTTGCTTCTAATTTAGCAATAGATAATGGTTCTAGAATTCAAGACTCTAAAGCTTTAGACCCAGATAATATTCAACAAGTAGAGCCTGTGCAAACACCTGTAATAGATGAAACAGCAACAAAAGCTGCAGACTCAACGAACTAATAATATTACATATACAATATATTTAAGCCAACTTTACAGTTGGCTTTTTTTGTTTATTAATCTTGTTCTTTTCATAGAAACAGTAAGACATCTGAAACTTTGTCAGTACCCTCCTATTGGCACATTTTTAGCTTAGCTTAACACGTAAATAAAAATTTAATTAATTAAAACATACATTTAAAATGAGTAAAGTAAACATTAAACCACTAGCAGATCGTGTTCTTGTAGAGCCTTTACCAGCAGAAACTAAAACAGCATCGGGCTTATACATTCCAGATTCTGCACAAGAAAAACAACATAAAGGAACTGTTGTAGCAATAGGAACAGGTAAAAAAGACGAACCATTAACCGTAAAAATTGGAGATACAGTACTATACGGTAAATATTCTGGTTCAGAATTAAAATTAGATGGTAATGATTATTTAATGATGAGAGAAGAAGATATTCTTGCAATTATCTAAAATAGCTTTTGGCTTCTGGCAATTTGCCTTTAGCAAAACATAATAAAAACTAAATAATATACTCTAGCTAAAAGCCAATGGCAAATAGCTAAAAATTAAGTAAAAAAATGGCAAAAGATATAAAATTCGATATAGAAGCACGTGACGGATTAAAACGTGGTGTAGACGCTTTAGCAAATGCAGTAAAAGTAACATTAGGACCTAAAGGACGTAATGTAATTATTAGTCGCTCGTTTGGAGCACCACAAGTAACAAAAGATGGTGTTTCTGTAGCAAAAGAAGTAGAGTTAGAAAACCCATTAGAAAACATGGGCGCTCAAATGGTAAAAGAAGTTGCTTCTAAAACTAATGATTTAGCAGGAGATGGTACCACAACTGCAACAGTACTTGCGCAAGCAATTGTAAAAGAAGGTTTAAAAAATGTTGCTGCAGGTGCAAATCCAATGGATTTAAAACGCGGTATAGACAAAGCTGTTTCTGCAATAGTAGAAGATTTAGGAAAGCAAGCTAAAGAAGTAGGAAGTTCTTCAGAAAAAATAAAGCAAGTTGCTTCAATCTCTGCAAATAATGATGAAATTATTGGAGATTTAATCGCTAATGCTTTTGGAAAAGTAGGAAAAGAGGGCGTTATAACAGTAGAAGAAGCTAAAGGAACAGATACTTATGTAGATGTTGTAGAAGGTATGCAGTTTGACAGAGGTTACCTATCTCCATATTTTGTTACCGATAGCGAAAAAATGATTACAGATTTAGAAAACCCTTATGTTTTATTGTACGATAAAAAAGTATCTACAATGAAAGATTTACTTCCAGTTTTAGAGCCAGTTGCACAAACAGGAAAACCATTATTAATTATAGCAGAAGATGTTGATGGTGAAGCATTAGCAACTTTAGTAGTAAATAAATTACGTGGTTCTTTAAAAATAGCAGCTGTAAAAGCACCAGGTTTTGGAGACAGACGTAAAGCAATGCTAGAAGATATTGCAATTTTAACAGGAGGTACTGTTATTTCTGAAGAAAGAGGATTTACTTTAGAAAATGCTACACTAGAAATGTTAGGTACTGCAGAACGTATTACTATAGACAAGGATAATACAACTGTTGTAAATGGCTCTGGAGATAAGGATATGATTAAAAATAGAGTTAATCAAATTAAATCTCAAATAGAAGCGACTACTAGTGATTACGATAAAGAAAAACTACAAGAACGTTTAGCTAAATTAGCTGGAGGTGTTGCTGTACTTTATGTAGGTGCTGCTAGTGAAGTAGAAATGAAAGAGAAAAAAGACCGTGTGGATGATGCCTTACATGCTACGCGTGCAGCTGTAGAAGAAGGTATTGTTGCAGGAGGTGGTGTAGCCTTAATAAGAGCAAAATCTGTTTTAGAAAAAATTACAACAGAAAACCTAGACGAAACTACAGGAATACAAATTGTAGCTCGTGCTATAGAAGCACCTATTCGTACTATTGTAGAAAATGCAGGAGGAGAAGGAAGTGTTGTAGTGTCTAAAATAATTGAAGGTAAAAAAGATTTTGGTTACGATGCTAAATCTGAAGCTTATGTAGACATGCTTAAAGCTGGAATTATCGATCCTAAAAAAGTAACACGTATTGCATTAGAAAATGCAGCATCTGTTTCTGGAATGATTTTAACTACAGAGTGTGCTTTAATAGATATTAAAGAAGATGCGCCTGCTGGTGGTGGAATGCCTCCAATGGGTGGTGGAATGCCAGGTATGATGTAATATCATTATATAAACAACAAAACAAGCCTATTTCTTATTCATTTAAGAAGTAGGCTTTTTTTATAACATCAAAATTATATATTTTTAGCTTTTAATCCCTACTAAATGCTACCAACAACTCAATTAAAAACGATTTTTAATACAATTGTTAATCAAGACACTACGCCATTACAATTGGTAGAAACTTTAAAATCCTATAAAGCACTTTTATTAAAAGCTACAGATATAGATTTAGAATCCGAAGAGCATAAACAAGACATTCACTCTCACAATGGTATTGCCATAGGCACAACATGGGCAGCAGCTTGTATAGATGATTTTGTAAGAACAAAACAGTTTATAAAAGGTATACAACACAGCATAGAAGACATAAAAAAAACTAAAAAAGAAACAATACGTATATTATATGCTGGTACTGGTCCTTTTGCAACTTTAATACTACCCATTTTATCACAATACAATCCAGAACAAATACAGGTTACACTATTAGATATTAACCCTAAGAGTATTAAAAACCTTAGAAGTGTTATAAACTATTTTGAATTAAAAAATTATGTAAAAAGTATTGCCTGTACAGATGCTACTAAATATAAAATTAAAGAGCAGCCAGATATTATATTGAGCGAAACAATGCAAAATAGTCTTCTTAAAGAGCAACAGGTTCCTATTATGCTTAACCTTATTTCTCAAGTAGATAAAAACACTATAATTATCCCTAAAAATATAGAATTAACATTAGGCTACGTAAAACGTAAAGTTGATTTCGATTTAAAAGGTGTTGAAAAACAATATAAAACAATTGCTTCTATTTTAAATTTTAACCAATCTCACGTCTATAACTATTTAAAAAATAATTGTGCAACTGATTATTCGTTAGAAAAAAACATAGTACTCCAAGAAAATAACGATAAAGACTACTCTACTTTAGCAATCTTAACAAAAATTGAAGTTGTAGATAATATTAATATTAGCTACAATGAAAGCGGTTTAACTATCCCTCACTTTTTATTTGATACAAGAGAAACAAAGCCAAAAAAAATTACTTTAAAGTATGTTCTTGAACCCGCACCAATCTTCACATATACCATAGCTTAATCTTTAAACAATGTTCTTAATTACATATTAAAAAAATGTTAGATTAAATACAACTAATCTCCTAACAGAAATTAACTATACTCAACCTAACATTATATATTAAGTAAAGTTCGCCCTACTTAATTTTCCTTTTTTTCGTCCTTATGGTCATCTATTACTTCTTCATCTCTATATTTACAACAAGGATGAACAGAAGCATAGGCTTCGTCTGTTGCTTTTATGGTTTTAGTATCGTGACCCACAGATGCTATTTTCTTTTGAATAGTTTCTAAATCTGTTTTTCGTTCATCGAAAATTAATTTTAGCTCGTGTGTTTTAACATTCCAAACTGCAGATTTCACACCCTTTGTTTTTAAACTTGCTTTTTCAATACGTTGCTTACACATCATACACACACCATCAACCTCTATGGAAGCTCTTGCATTTTTATTTTGTGCAAAAGTTACTGTGCTTACTAAAAAGGCAATCATTATAATATACTGTTTCATTTGTTTAAATTTTATTGTTTTTATTAGTTAACTACAATTCACTATTAAATAGTTCTGTTGGTATTAAAATTTGTTATAGTTTATTTTATAATCGTTTTTAATTTATTTTATAACGTAAACCTACATAATAACTACTCCCAAATATAGGGCCATATACAAAAGTAGTATCAAAATTTGAACCAAAAGGAGCATCAGCCCCTAAAATTGGAGTTTTCTGCCTTGTATTGGTTATGTTTTCTCCTCCTAAATAGACTTCTAACTTAGAGGAAAATACTCTGGTTATTTGTGCATTTAGTGTTTCTACACTTGGTGAATGTGTTGGTAATTGGTATTGAGGTAAATTACTTAACGTAGACGAAAAACGCTGTTCTCCTAGCCAATTATATGTTACATCAAATTTCCATTGCGATGCATCACCCTCACTAACAGCTGTTTCATAGGAAGCATTTGCAAATATTCTATGTTTTGGAGTTAATGGCTTATCTAGTTTTCCTGAGTTATATTGTGTTTTTATATCGTAGTATTTATACGCCGTACGTAAATTAAAATGCTCAAAGACATTATAGTTAAATTCAAACTGAAAGCTATTTGCATAACTCGCCCCTTTTAAGTTGTAAAAACGTACCTCATTAGGGTTTTCATAATCTACAACAACTTGGTCTTGAAAATCAGTTTTATAAAAATCTAAAGTAATGTCTGCCTTTCTACCAAATAAATTAAACCCTTGTAGAAAAGACACTCCATAATTCCATGCTATTTCTGGCTTCAACCCATAAATTTCACCTTCATTATTTTCTATATTAATAACTCTAGAGGTTGAAAATAATTTCTGGTTTTCTGCAAAAATATTAGCAGCTCGTTTGCCTCCTCCTACAGAGAATCTTAATGCAGATTTCTCCCAAGGAGTATAACGTAAATGTAGTCTTGGCGTTACAAAAGTACCTAATGCACTATGCGTATCTACACGTAAACCTGCCGTTAAATTCAACTTTCCTAAATCGTCATAATTATATTCAAAAAAAGCACCAACACCACTTTCTGTTCTTTCAATATTTAATGTATTTACATCTTCTTTATAATTATCGTAAGTATAGCTTATGCCTGTTTTTACTTTATGCCTAGAATCGCTAATTATAGAATTATACATAACATTAGCGTATGCACTATTGTGCAAAATATTATACACATTAAACCCAAAATAAGAGTCTTGTTTATGGTTACTATACGCCCCTTGAACGCCTATACTCTGGTATGGTATTTCTGGATTTACATATCCTAATTTTGCAGAGACTTCATAGCGCCTTGTATCTATCTCACTCCCCCAAGCATTAGTTGTAAACTTATCTGTATCTGGATTAAAGTTTACTTGTCCCGCTTGTTTTTCGTCGTTTAAATACTTTAAATTAATAAAGCTTACAAATCCTTTTTCTGGATTAGTATATTGCCAACGGTTCATTAAATTTACTTGCTTAGCTAATGGCAAGTCTAGAAAGGTATCATTATTTTTATCGAACGTTTCACTTCTAGAGTTACCATGTAAATAGACTCCTGTACTCCATTTATCATTAACCCTTGTGTTTACATGCGTGTTTAGTTCTAGTCTCCCATTTACGGCTCCATATGCATTTACAAAAAACTTGTTATCTGTTGTAGGTTTTACTAGTTCTGCATTAATTTGCCCCGCAATGCTTTCGTAGCCATTAACAACACTACCAGCTCCTTTAGTTATTTGTATACTTTGCACCCATGTTCCTGGAATAAAACTTAATCCAAAAGCCTGAGAAGCACCACGAATAGATGGAATATTTTCTGTTGCTATTAAAATATAAGGACTCGTTAAGCCTAACATTTTAATTTGGCGTGTTCCTGTTACAGCATCAGAAAAATTAACGTCTATAGATGGGTTGGTTTCAAAGCTTTCAGACAGATTACAACATGCAGCTTTTAATAACTCATCGCTACTAACGGTTATAATGTTTTGCGACTTTAAATAGGATTTAGCAGTTGCTTGTTTTCTTGCTGTTACTGTTACTTCCTTTAAGGTACTTGTAGATTGCAACCAATGTGTTATATTTTTAGGACTGGTAACGGTTATAGTATCTGTTTTAAAACCAACATAACTAACTACTAATTGTTTGTACTCTTTTTTATAAGGTAAATTAAAATTCCCTTCAAAATCTGTAACCGTACCTACTTTAGTATTTAACCAATACACATTAGCACCTGGTAATCCTAGTTTTTCATTATTTGTATTTGCTTCCCATATTGTACCATTAGCAGTTTCTTGAGACCATAATAGTAAAGGGAATAGTATTATTATATATAATATATATTTCACTTGTTTTGTATCATTTTATGTGAGCGTATTTTTAATTAATTTGTTTGCTTTAACAATGTCTGTTCTACTACAAAAACTGTTTAATTAACATAATAACTGCCATAACTATCATTATTGTATTTTCAATAAAAGTTGCCTTAGTCATTGGTAATTTCAAAGCAGTGCCCAAACAAGCACATTTTATCGCTCTTTTGCTTAGTAAAGACTGTGTTACACCAATTGTAGTTATTCCTAAAATAATTATAGTAAGGATTAATGCCAATGAAATTTGAATACGAAATAAAAACAAGACACCTAGTGCTATTTCTATAAAAGGATAAACAACAGCATAACTTGGAATCGCTTTAGCTAAAGGGTCGTACATTTTAAAAGATTCTGGAAACCCTTTTAAATCTAATAATTTAAAAAAGCTAAAGACGATATAAAATATCCCCATAAAATCGAGCATAAAACCAGACCAATCCCAATTTTTATAATGCAACCCTATTGCTATTAATAAAATATATGTGAAAATTAAAAATAAAGGCTTTAACTGTTTTAATTCACTTTCATGAATTGGAGTATGCTTTTCTTCACTATTTGCATTATTATCATATTTCTTAGAAATCAGAAATTTTTCTGGCAGAGCGTCTTGAAGTACTTTAAGCGAAATATGCTTGGAAGATTCTAAAACGGCTTCCTCTTGTCTTAAATTTACAGAGACATTATTTACATATTCTAATGCGCTTAATTTTGTTTCTACAGAATTTCTACAGCCATTACAGGTCATTCCTGTAACTGTATATGTATATTTCATTTGCTTTTAATTTGAGTTATTAACTATTTAGTCATACTTACTATATTATATAAATAGTAGAGCATAAAAAAGCAATAAATCAAATTAAAAATACGCTGTCTAATAGTTGAATATTGTAGACCAAATTGGGTGGAGCATAATGCTCATGTGGTATTATTTTCTTGGGAAGCTTTGTATATATAGACTCAAAAGAATAAGTAAGTATAGCAGCAAAGCCTTGTAAAGACTTCTCTACATCATCAAAATCGTTAATTCTTAATTCGTCTTGCCCTTCAACAACTTCAACAACATCTTTACAACATTTTTTTGTTGTAATAACTTCTTGTTGCAGGTTAGAGGTTTCCATGCCGCACTTCTGTACTACATCAAAAATAGATATGTCTATTAGTTTATTACCACAATAATGCTTTTCAACTTTTAAAGATACCGTTGAAAGTAACACCAGTAGCGCTAAACTTAAAGAAAATAATTTATATGCAATTTGTTTAACCACATACAAACTTACAAAATTTGAAGTTATAATATTAAGTTTAAAACAGGATTAACACTGTTATTATTTTTTACATCACACTCCTTTTCTGTGATAATAAAATGCTGGTAATAAAAGTAATAAGAGTAAAGGTTGTATTAAAAAACGTCGAATATTAAAAAACAGATAATACTCCTCTTGTTTAGGGTTAGTTACAAAATATAGAAAGCATGCAATTAAAATACAGTAAGCAACAATATATAGTAATAACGAAAACTTAACGATACTAATATCTTTAAAAAAAACAAAGAGTATCGCTAATGAAACGACTGTATTTAAAAGATACCGTAAGCTAGTAAATAGCGTTAGTTTAAATGTTTCTTGACGAGGAGAATCTAGATACAAATAATCACTTTGAAAAAAGGTTAAATAAGGGTCGTAAAACAGCTCATTTTCAAATAAGCGAATTAAAGCTAATATTCCAAATAGTATAAACAGCCAAATGTATTTTTTGTATTTATCCATTGTTTTTTCCAATATTAGAAAATTTGTTTACCCATAACATCCATAGTAAAAATACCATACCGTATATAATAGCAGGAAAAACAACTGAATGTAAAACTTCGCTTCGCCAAGGATAATGGTATAACCCTATGGACAAAATAACAATTCGAAATAAATTAACAATATAAATAGCTATAGCTCCAATTAATACAAATAGAATTGTTGTTTTTCGTTTTCCAGAAAATGCAATAACAAATGAAATAAAAAGTATAATTATACTAACCGAATTACAACCCTCTATTACCCTTGCTAAGTATTTTTCTCTAACAATTAACTTCATTGAAGGCTCATCTGGGTGTGGTACAACTTTAGAAGCATAGCCTATAGTGTTTAATATAGCTTGTGTTTGGTCTGCAACAAGATTAGTTATATAATCAGGATAATAATTAAAATCTTTAGAGGCATCTAAATATAATTTATACCCAAAAGACAATACACCATACACCAATAAAAATGTAAGGATAAACTTTATTACAGACTTATATTTTATAAGAAGTGCTTTCAATATTAATTTTAACTTATTGGTGTTAAATTTATACAAATTAAAACGTTGAAATTACGTCTTTTTAAATACTTTTGCCAAAATTTTTATACCTATGATTTTTGAAACATTAAAACCGCAAATAGAAACTATCATTTCCAATGCCAATAATACTCTAGATGACAGCTTATTACAAATATGCGAATTACTTGAAGCTAACATTGAATACTATAATTGGGTAGGGTTTTATTTTAAAAATGGTGATAAAAATGAATTAAAGTTAGGGCCTTACGTTGGTGAACCTACAGACCATACTATTATCCCTTTTGGAAAAGGTATTTGCGGACAAGTAGCAGTAAGTAATGAAAATTTTGTAGTACCAGATGTAGCAGCACAAGATAATTACATTGCTTGCAGTATTACTGTAAAGGCAGAAATTGTAATTCCTATTTTTGTTAATGGTGAAAATATGGGGCAAATAGATATCGATTCTAATACGCCTGACCCTTTTACAGAAGCAGATGAGCGTTTTTTAGAGTTTGTTTGCGAAAAGGTTGCTGGGTTATTAGTTTAAATTCTCTATGAGAAATAGTATGTAATTTAGACCTTTCAGGTTTTTAAAAACTAACTATTTATATCTATTTTAAAAGAAAACAATTAATATATAAAGACCTTTCAGGTTTTAAAACCTGAAAGGTTTCGAATAAAAATAATACTCTTTTCTACATTTAATTGTTTTGCTCTCTTTTAAAAACTGAAAGTATAAACCTAACAATAATAGTAATGAGCATAATAATTATTAATATAATAACCGTTGGTGGAATTAACCCTTTCCAAAACTGAATATTAGTAATATCCCAAGCCCAGCCTACAGTTTTATTTACTCCATAAGTTTTATCTGTCGTTAAAAAGTATATAATAAACGTAATAATTAACACGATTGCTGTTATTATATATAACTTCCAAAAACTTAATTTTGTCTTCATTCTGCTAATATACAAAACCACTACAGCGTTATTGTTGATAACTCTAAAATTTAGTTGAAAAAATGACTATGAATTAGCTAATAAAAATTCAGCAATTTATTACATTTGATGGCTTATTAAAACAACTACTAATGAGCAACAACAAAACAATTAAATCTGCATTAATTTCTGTATTTAGTAAAGATGGTTTAGAACCAATTGTACAAGAATTAAACGCGCAGGGTGTCACTATTTATTCTACTGGTGGAACCGAAAAATTCATTAAAGACTTAGATATAGATGTCGTTCCTGTAGAGGATGTAACCTCTTACCCTTCTATTTTAGGTGGGCGTGTAAAAACATTACACCCAAAAGTATTTGGTGGTATTTTAAACAGACAAAATCATGATGGAGATGTTGCAGAAATGTCAGAATACGACATTCCGCAAATAGATGTCGTTATTGTCGATTTATATCCTTTTGAAAAAACAGTAGCTTCTGGTGCTCCTAACCAAGATATTATTGAAAAAATTGACATTGGTGGTATTTCTTTAATTCGTGCAGCTGCAAAAAATTATGCAGATGTTATTTGTGTATCATCTGTAAACGATTATGCAGAGTTTTTAGAATTAATAACAGAGAAAAAAGGAAACTTATCTGAAGAAGATAGAAAAGCGTTTGCAGCTAAAGCATTTAATGTATCGTCTCATTACGATTCTGCTATCTTTAATTACTTTAACCAAGACAATAACATTGCTGCTTTAAAGGTTTCTGAAACTAATGGAAAAGTTTTACGTTATGGTGAAAATCCACATCAAAAAGGATTTTTCTTTGGAAATTTTGATGAAATCTTCACAAAACTACATGGTAAAGATTTAAGTTATAATAACTTATTAGATGTTGATGCTGCTGTAAATTTAATGGATGAGTTTAAAAACGACGCACCAACATTTGCTATTTTAAAACATAATAACGCTTGTGGCTTAGCACAACGCGATACATTACACCAAGCCTATGTAGATGCATTAGCTGGAGACCCAGTTTCTGCTTTTGGTGGCGTTTTAATTTCTAATACAGAAATTGATTTAGAAACCGCTAACGAAATACACAAATTATTCTGTGAAGTTGTTATTGCTCCTTCTTTTTCAGATGACGCTTTAAACGTTTTAAAAGGAAAGAAAAACAGAATTCTTTTAGTTTTAAACGATGTAGAATTAGCGCAAACTATCGTTAGAACCTGTTTAAATGGTGTTTTAGTACAAGATAGAAACAATATAACAGACAGTAAAGATGCTGTAACTAATGCAACAAAAACAGCCCCTACAGATGCTGAGTTAGATGATTTAATCTTTGCTTCAAAAATTTGTAAGCATACAAAATCTAACACTATAGTTTTGGTAAAAGGCAAGCAATTATGTGCTAGCGGTACAGGACAAACAAGTCGTGTAGATGCTTTAAACCAAGCTATACATAAAGCTGGTTCTTTTAATTTCGATTTAAAAGGAAGTGTAATGGCTAGCGACGCTTTTTTCCCTTTCCCAGATTGTGTTGAAATTGCAAATAAAGCAGGTGTTTCGGCGGTAATTCAACCAGGAGGTTCTATTAAAGACCAATTAAGCATTGATTACTGTAATGATAATGGTGTAGCAATGGTATTTACAGGTACGCGTCACTTTAAACATTAAACATATTCCTGAGTAGGCAGGAATCTCATACTATGATTAGAATTATATAATATTAGTCCATCATATTTATTAGCTCAGACTCGTCAGGTTTTAAAAACCTAACGGGTCTTTTAAAAAGTTAAAATATCATTCTAAAAATCTTAAAAGCTTCAGTTTACATTCTGAAGCTTTTTTTATGCCTAATTTTCAATAAAAACATCCAAAATAGGGTTAAAAACCGTAAATAATTCAGCACTAAAAAATTATACTATAACTAAATGCAATTAACTCCTTTTTTTTCGTTAGATTTATTATTTTTACACACTCTTATTAATAACTCTCTATAATTACACACAAATATGGGATTTTTTGACTTCCTAACCGAAGAAATCGCAATCGATTTAGGTACGGCGAATACACTTATTATTCACAATGATAAAGTTGTAGTAGATGCACCTTCTATAGTTGCCAGAGACCGCATTTCTGGTAAAATAACCGCTGTTGGTCAAGAAGCCAATATGATGCAAGGAAAAACGCATGAAAACATTAAAACAATTAGACCTCTTAAAGATGGTGTAATTGCAGATTTTGATGCTTCTGAGCAAATGATAAGTTTATTTATTAAAAATATTCCTGCGTTAAAAAAGAAATTATTTACCCCTTCTTTACGTATGGTTATTTGTATCCCATCTGGAATTACAGAAGTAGAGATGCGTGCGGTAAAAGAGAGTGCCGAGCGTGTTAATGGTAAAGAGGTATACTTAATACACGAACCTATGGCTGCTGCCATTGGTATTGGTGTAGATATTATGCAGCCTAAAGGAAACATGATTGTAGATATAGGTGGTGGTACTACAGAAATTGCTGTGATTGCTTTAGGAGGTATTGTTTGTGATAAATCTGTAAAAATTGCTGGAGATGTATTTACAAACGATATTATTTATTATATGAGAACGCAACACAACTTATATGTTGGTGAGCGTACTGCAGAAAAAATTAAAATACAGATAGGTGCCGCAACTGAGGATTTAGATCTTCCTCCAGAAGATATGAGCGTTCAAGGTCGTGATCTATTAACAGGAAAACCTAAGCAAGTACAAATCTCTTATAGAGAGATTGCTAAAGCGTTAGATAAATCTATTCTTAGAATTGAAGATGCTGTTATGGAAACCTTATCGCAGACGCCTCCAGAATTAGCTGCCGATATTTATAATACGGGGATTTATCTTGCTGGTGGAGGATCTATGTTACGAGGTCTAGACAAACGTCTATCGCAAAAAACAGATTTACCTGTATATATTGCAGAAGACCCTTTACGTGCTGTTGTTCGTGGTACAGGTATTACACTAAAAAATATTCCTAAATACAAAAGTGTATTGATAAAGTAGCACCCTAAAATAATATGCAACAAATAGTAAACTTCATTATACGAAACAAAGTATTCCTATTGTTTCTATTACTATTTTCTGTTTCTATTGGTTTTACTATTCAATCGCACACTTACCATAAAAGTAAGTTTATAAATTCTGCTAATTTTTTAAGTGGAGGTGTTTATAATGCTTCAAATAGTATTAGCGATTATTTTGATTTAAAAGAACAAAACAAAATTTTACAGGAAGAAAACAATAGGCTTAAATCTATTCTTTTTAATACAGAAAAAGGACTAGATTCTACCTACATAGATAGTATTTCTTTCAATGGAAAATATAAGTTTAGTACAGCACAAGTTATTAAAAATAGTTATTCTCAAAAGAACAATGTGCTAACTATAAATAAAGGAACTAACGATAGTATCCATTTAGATTTAGGAGTTATTACCTCTAAAGGGCTTCTAGGTATAATAGATAATACAAGTGCAGATTACGCTACAGTTTTATCTATTTTAAACACAACTAGTAGTATTAGTGCCCAATTAAAAAAAACAAACCATTTTGGTAGCTTACACTGGAATGGAGTCTCTGAAAAAAACATCCAACTTACAGAAATTCCCGAAGTGGCTCCAGTAGCTAAAGGAGATACTATAATAACTTCTGGAAGATCAGACATTTTCCCTAAGGGGATTCCTATTGGTATTGTTAAAGATTTTAAATTAGATGAATCTGAGAATTACTACGATATAGAGGTGACCTTATTTAATGACATGACTAATATTGAACATGTTTACATCATTGAAAATAAAGACGCTAAAACAATTAAAAAACTTATAGAAAGAGCCAATGAATAGTCTTTTTTCTATACATACCGTTAGGTTTATAATCTTAGTACTAATTCAGGTTTTATTATTAAGCCATATTAATTTTTTAGGTTATATAAACCCCTATTTATACTTATTATTTATCCTTCTGTATCCTATAAAAAACAATAGAATGTTATTTATTTTTCTTGCATTTTTATTAGGCTTGTCTGTAGACATGTTTTTAGATTCTGGAGGAATGCATGCAGCGGCTTCGCTTACTATTGCTTATATAAGACCAGTAGCTTTAAAATTTAGCTTTGGTTCTGTATATGATCACCAAACAATAAAGTTTGGAGCTATAGATTTTGGACAGCGACTAACGTATATTACTATTCTAACTGTTATTCATCATTTTATTTTATTCTCGCTAGATATTTTTAACTTTTCTAAAATACTTTTAATCCTTAAAAACACGTTATTCTCTAGCATATTCACTATACTATTATGTGTTTTAGTTTCTATAATTTTTAGTAGTACCAATAATAAAAAATGAGAAAAATATTATTATTCCTTTGTGTTATATTTGTAGGTTTAGCATTTACTGCAAGACTACTCTACTTACAAGTTTTTTCTAATAGAATAGAAAGCATATTCGA
Source organism: Pontimicrobium sp. MEBiC06410 (assembly GCF_053601615.1). Lineage (NCBI taxonomy): Bacteria > Pseudomonadati > Bacteroidota > Flavobacteriia > Flavobacteriales > Flavobacteriaceae > Pontimicrobium > Pontimicrobium sp. MEBiC06410. Next base: position 67,141 of record NZ_JBSHNT010000154.1, on the reverse strand, counting down.
TGATAATGCCATTAGAAAAGTATATACCTATCCTAAACGCGGTTTTGTTTACGATAGAAACGATAAACTTTTAGTTGCCAACCAACCATCATACGATGTCATGGTAATTCCTAGAGAAGTTGAACCCCTAGATACCTTAGAGTTTTGTTCTCTTTTAAAAATTACTAAAGATCAGTTTATAGAAAAGTATAAAAAAGCTAAACACTATTCGCCTAGATTGCCTTATGTTTTTGTTTCTCATCTATCTAAAGAAGACTATGCTGTATTACAGGAAAAAATGAGAAAATATGATGGTTTTTATATTCAGAAGCGTTCATTACGACAATATGAAACCACTATTGGCGCAAATGTTTTAGGAGATATTGGAGAGGTTAATAATAAAGATTTAAAAAGAGATGCCTATTATAAAATAGGTGACTTAATAGGTAAACAAGGGGTAGAAGTTTCCTATGAGAAAACATTAAGAGGGAGAAAAGGGATTAAATTTATTCAAAAAGATAGGTTTAACCGTGATATTGGCCCTTATAAAAATGGAGATTACGATACATTACCTAAAGCCGGAAAGGACATAAAAATTACTATAGATGCGCAACTACAAGCTTATGGCGAAAAATTAATGCAAAATAAACGTGGTGGTGTTATAGCAATAGAACCTAGTAGTGGAGAAATTTTAGCTATGGTTGCAGCGCCAACATATAACCCAAATGATTTAGTAGGAAGAAAGCGCTCAAAAAACTTCTCAAAATTATTTAATGACTCAATCGCTAAACCTCTTTTTAATAGAAGTATTCAAGGTGTGTACGAACCAGGCTCCCCTTTTAAACTAATGAATGCTTTAATTGGTTTGCAAGAAAATGTAATCAACACTTCAGAAAAAATTACATGTTATGCTGGTTATAAATATGGGAACAGATTTATGAAATGCCATTGTGTTCCTGGCTCCAAAAACGATATGTCTCGAGGTATTGAAAAATCTTGTAATGCCTATTTTGCAACAGTATATAGACGTATTTTAGATAAAACAGGATCGGCTACAGATGGTATAAATAATTGGAGTAAACATGCCAAAAGTTTTGGCTTAGGGGATTATTTAGATAATGATTTATCAGTAGGTCAGCCAGGTAGAATTCCAGATAGAGAATATTATAAGAGGCTTTATCCCAAACGTTTTTATTCTACCTATACTATTTCTAATGCAATTGGTCAAGGAGAAGTAGCAACAACACCTATACAATTAGCTAACATGATTGCTGCAATTGCTAATAGAGGCTACTACTACACACCGCATATTATTAAATCTATAGAAGGAGAAACATTACCTGAAAAGTTTACTACTCCAAAACATACCACTATAGACAAAAAACACTTTGAACCAGTAATTAACGGTATGTTAGATGTTTATAAAAAAGGTACAGCTAAGTCATTACAAGTTGAAGGTATTGATATTGTTGGAAAAACTGGAACCGTAGAAAACTTTATAAAAATAGATAGCGTACGCACACAACTAACAGACCACTCAATATTTGTAGCATTCGCACCTAAAGACAACCCTAAAATTGCTATCGCAGTATTTGTTGAAAATGGCTATTGGGGAAATCGATTTGCTGGAAAAGTAGCAAGTTTAATGATAGAAAAGTATATAAAAGGTACTATTAGCAGAACAGACTTAGAGCGTTGGCTTCTCACTCACAGTTTAGAAAATGAATATGCAAAACCCTATTCGGGACAACCTTTTAAAATAAACGGAGAGACAGAGTTACAAGTTATACCAATGCCGGCAGATGAGACAGACAGATAGACACTTTAAATTCGATTGGGTTACCATTTTATTATTTTTCGCCTTAGTCATTTTTGGGTGGCTAAATATACTATCGGCCTCACAAACAGGAGAAACTATAAATTACTTTGGATTTTCTGATCCATACAGTAAGCAACTAATTTTTATAGGTTTAACCCTTTTTTTAATTGTACTAATACTTTCTATAGATTCTAAATTTTATGAACGCTTTTCTAGTATAATGTATTTAGCCTCCCTACTATCTCTTGTAGGTTTATTTCTTTTTGGAAAAAATATTAATGGAGCTACCTCATGGTATGCTATAGGCCCTATGACTATACAACCTAGCGAATTTGCAAAAGCTGCAACTGCTTTAGCTGTTGCAAAATATATAAGCGATTTACAAACTGATATTAAACGTTTTGAAGACCAGATAAAATTATTTGTTATTATTACCATTCCTGCACTTTTAATTTTATTACAAAAAGATGCTGGAAGTACTTTAGTATATGCGTCTTTTTTCTTTGTATTGTATAGAGAAGGGCTTCCAAAAATATATTTAATTATTGGTTTTCTAATTCTTTTAATATCTATAGTATCTCTTAAATTTGGTGTTTTAGTAACAGGCATTGTGGCTTTAATTGCAATACCAATACATCACTTTACTAAACGTAAAAAACCCTCTTTTTTACAACCTGTTCTAATTTTTATTACAGTTTTAATTATTTCTTTTGGAGTAAAGTATACGTTTAACCACTTACCTTCTCACCAAAAAGAGCGTATTACTATATGGTTAAGTCTTGAAAAAGACCCTATTAAGTTAGAACGCATGAAAAAACGAGCGGCTTATAACCTTAATGAATCTGAAAAAGCAATTAGCGCCGGAGGGTTAAAAGGAAAAGGGTTTTTAGAAGGCACTAGAACTACTGGTAAATTTGTTCCAGAGCAACATACTGATTATATTTTTAGTACTGTTGGAGAGGAATGGGGCTTTTTAGGTAGCTTTATGGTTGTAATCGTTTTTATTGCACTTATACTTCGTGTATTACATTTGGCAGAACTTCAAAAATCTCAATTTAGTCGAGTTTATGGCTATTCTGTTGCCTCAATATTCTTTTTACACTTTATGATTAATATTGGTATGGTTATGGGGCTAATTCCTACCATAGGGATTCCTTTACCCTTTTTTAGTTATGGTGGTTCTGGCCTTTGGGGTTTTACTATTTTATTATTTATTTTTATAAAATTAGATTCTAATAGAATTAATGAATGGTAATTTTATTACTTAAAAAATAAATAATTATGAAAACACTAATAGGTCTTTTTCTATGTCTTTTAATTTTACCAAAAATTGGCAATGCTCAAAATAAAACTACTTCTAAAGAAGTCTCATTTTTAACAAAAGATAGCATAACTATTAATGCTACTTTTGCTACCCCCAAAGTAACCAGTAAAAAAGGCCCTGCTTTAATTTTAATTCACCAAGGCGGCTCTACAAGAAAGGAATGGCAAGCATTATCGCTTTGGAATGACTTATTGGCTGAGGGCTACGCTATTTTAGCATACGATATTAGAATTCATGGTACTTCTGGAAAAGACAATGGTGATATCTACGACTTATTTAACAACCCAAATCGTGCACCTTTAGATCTTTTAGCTGCTATTAATTTTTTGAAAAATGAAAACCAAATAGATACTAACCAAATTGGTATTATTGGAGCTTCCATAGGAGCTAATTTAGCATGTGTTGCGGCTGCTTCAAATGATTATAACATAAAATCTATAGTTGCTTTATCTGCTAAAACTAAAGCTGCAAAAAACTTAAGTGGCTCTAAAGAAGTACTAATGCTTAAAAACGCCTTTTATATTGCTTCAAAAAAAGAACAAGATGGAATGCGCGCCAAATGGGCAAACGAATTATTTTCTAAAACTTCTGGGCATAAAAAAATAATAATTGCAGATGGAGATAAACATGGTTCTTTTATTCTTAGAGAAAACCCCAATATACAATCAGAAATTTTAAAATGGTTTAAAAAAACATTATAGCCACATAAATAAAAATTGTTCTATTTTTATAATAGTATATAACACTATTTTTCGCTAAATGTTTTTTATAAAACTTCTGCTTATTTTATTTAAATTATGAATAAAGAAAAACGTATCGATTATTTTTTACAGCTGGTTATGGTTATTTTAGGCGTGTTTTTAGGCATGTTAGCTTCAGATTGGAATAGTGAAAACAACTTTAATCAAAACAAATTAAATCTTTTAAACGGTTTAAAAACTGAAATACAGAGTAATGTAAACTATCTTAAGTCTAGAAAATCTAAAGACATTGAACCTTTTTTTAAATCCCTAGACAGTTTAAGTGCTCTTTGGAATGCTGATAGTACATTTTTAAAACAATCTTACGTTGGTGATATTGAAAAGTTCCCAAAATTTCCTGAGCTTGGTAGAGCTAAACTAGATGATGCTATGTTTGAAGCAACAAAATACAGTAACATTCTTTCAAGTTTTGAAATTGAATTGCTTAAACAGATTACAAAAGCTTATAACCTCCAATATAACATAGAAGACCAGCACTACAAGTTCTCACAAAGAATCACTTTTGCAGATACTGGGTCTACTAACGAAGAAGTTAAAACGTTAATGTGGCAAATAATGCAAGATTATTTTGGCAGCCAGTATAACTTAATAAAAGAGTATGAAGCTACAATTGAGCACATTAACATTTTAATTGCAGAGAAATAGATGTCTATTTTTTAAGCTCCAGTTTTTCTGCAAAATAATCACAGAAATCCTTCATTGTTGCTGTCATTCTTTCATCTTGTGTTGCTCTATTAAAGGTATCACTCATAGCAACCAAGGTTTGATGAAAAAACACTTTCATTTCATCTACAGGCATATCCTTAGTCCATAAATCTATTCTAAGAGATTCTTGCTTCTTGGAGTCCCATACAGAAAGTAACATTGCTTTTGCTTCTTCATTTTCAATGCCACCATCTTTAGCTGTCCAAGCTAGTTTTTCGGGCACTCTGTTTTCGTCTAATTCTATATCAAGTACTATTTTAGATTTTATATTTTGCATTACCTTCTTGGTTTAAACTTTGCTTTATTAAAAATATTTTCAGGGGTTTCATTTAGCATTTCTTGTAATGTTACATCATTATTTTTCATAAATGCCCTTACAATTTGCCAACCTATATATTGTCCTATCCTACCAGGAGATTCACCGTCTATTTCTTCTAAATAAAATTTAGAAAACGGTGCAGGGTTTATAAATCTGTTTGGTAATTTAGAGTCTGTACTATATAGTAATTCTCTATCTACAAAATAACGCCATATATACTCTTCATTAACTCTTGCCCAGTCTAATTGCGCCTCTGTATAACCAATTTTTTCTGCATCGGTTTTAAACGGAATCATTTTATCTTTAAAATACAAAATCTTCCCTGCATAAATAAACTCGTCTAATAACGTTTTTCGTTTTGCTTGATATATGTATTTTTTCGCATACTTTTCTGCCAAATCCACAACAATTTGATCCGGTTTCATATTAGCTCTAATGTAGCTTTGAATGCCTTCATAAAAATGATGTTTTTCTCCTAAGTAGGTATCTAAAGAAATTAGTGTAATGGTATCTGTAACTATAACTTTATTTATGTAATCTACAGAAGAGGTTGTTGTCACTACTCTTGGTTCTTTAAACCCCTTAAAATAGTACTTTAAGTGCTTAAAAAGGGCTTCTATTTCTAACGTCTCTTTAGCTAGCGTGTTAAATGCCTTGTTTGTTTCTTTATGCAGTTCTATTTGTAAAGTATCCTGTTTTTGTACAATCCAAAATGTGTCTTTATATTTTTTAGGAAACATAAAAGGAAATGCTTTTTTCAATTTTGGCAATTCGCTAATTGGTGTTTCTACAAAAGCTTTATCAAACCGCTCTATAGTTACATTAACATCTAACTTGGCAATTTCAGCTTCAACTTTATCTTCATCTTTACATGAGAAAATTGTAAGCGCTATTAAAATGTAAATAATGTAAGACTTCATCTACTATATTTATTATTTTTGTTAAGCAAAGGTACTATTCTTTGTGTTAAATTCTTTATAAAATGCAAACAGAAAAAGTTATCAATCATATTGTAAATTGGTTAAAAGATTACGCTATTAACGCAAAAGTTAATGGTTTTGTTGTTGGAATCTCTGGAGGAATTGATTCTGCTGTGACCTCAACATTGTGTGCAAAAACTGGACTAGATGTTTTATGTATAGAAATGCCTATTCACCAAGCTGAAAGTCATGTATCTAGAGCACATGAGCACATAAAGCAATTAAAAGACCGCTTTAATAATGTTACAGATACAAGAACAGACCTTACTCCTGTTTTTGAAGAATTTAAAACAGAAGTATCCTTAGAGGGTAAACAAGCTGTTGTAGATATGGCGCTAGCAAATACCAGAGCGCGTTTACGCATGACTACTTTATATTATTATGCAGGCTTAAAAGGTTTACTAGTAGCAGGAACTGGAAATAAAGTTGAAGATTTTGGTGTAGGGTTTTATACTAAATATGGAGATGGAGGTGTAGATTTAAGCCCTATTGCAGATTTACTAAAATCTGAAGTTTATGCCATTGGGAAGCATTTAAATGTCCCTAACTCCATTATGCAAGCCGCTCCAAGTGATGGTTTGTTTGGAGATGCAAGAAGTGATGAGGACCAAATTGGAGCCTCGTACCCAGAATTAGAATGGGCTATGCAAATGGATGAAAAAGGGCATGTAGAAACAGATTTTTCAGACAGAAAGAAAGAGGTTTTTAAAATATTTAAACGCTACAATAACTCAAATAAGCATAAGATGATTCCAATACCAATTTGCGAGATTCCTAAAGATTATAAGTAATAGTTGAATATATTGCCAAATTTGCTAACTTTACAAAGCTATTTAATTTATCTATTTATGGCTGTATTGAAGCAGGCATATCTTAAAAAACTTATTAATTATGATCAAACTATTAGTAGTTGATGAACATCCCATTGTTAGGAAGGGGTTAGAATTGGTATTTGATGTATCGCAAGACATAAAATTTATGGGAAGTGTAAGCGATGGAGAAGCCATTTTCGACTTTATAAAAAAGACCCCAGTAGATGTCATCGTAACAGAAATTGACCTTCCAAAACTTAACGGTATTACTGCATTAAGACGATTAAAAAAAGAATTTCCAAGAACAAAAGTTATTATCTACAGCGGACAGCCAGAATATGTTTACGCTGTGAGTGCTATTAAAGCAGGTGCTGCTGGTTTTGTACCAAAAACTGCCGATATTTTAACCTTAAAAGATGCCATTGTTAAAGTTACAAATGGAGATGTTTACTTAAGCCACGAATTAACTCAACGTTTAGCCTTAAGAAATAAAGCAAATAAAACGAGCCCGTTTTATAAAAGATTATCTACAAGAGAAGTTGAAGTATTAAAGCTATTATCTTCGGGTAAACGTAATAAGGAAATTGCTGAAGAATTAAACATTAATGAGAAAACAGTAAGCACTTATAGAGCTCGTTTAATGAAAAAACTAAATGTTACTAATTTAGTTGATTTAGTAAATCAAGCAAATCAATTAGAATTACAGGACGCGCTTTAATTTTCTAGAAAGTAAATTTTTAAGTTTATTATAATCAATTACTTCTTCTAGAATAGTTCTATTAACCTCATTTTTTCGTTCTAAGGTTTGTTCTTTAAAACCAATTACCTTTTGGTCTATAAGATGGCATCTTAAACTTAAAATGGTTTCGCTTACTAATTGTGCTATAGTTTCTTGTTTTGCTTTAGGAAAAATGTTTTTTCGTTCCCAATCAGATAAGCTATAACGTTCATCGTCCATTAATATGGAAGTGACTTCGTGTGCCATATCTTGATCTATAACGTTGATTAGGTTGTCTAATTTAAAATCTGGATTTTGATTAAGAATATCTATTATTTTATAGTAGATATTCTTAAATTTAGGGTTGGAAAATTCCATTTCATCATCCTGAAGATCTAAGAATACTTTCTCGAAAACTTTAGCTTGATGAATTACGGGTTCTAATACCAATTCTCCATCATCATTTTCTTTTAACACAAGGTCTTCAAAATCTTGTGTTTGGTTTCCATATAATAGCAGAACTTCTATTATTTTTCGTTCTAACACATACTGGATATCTACCTTGGCAACAGGTTCTTGATGCTTTATAACCTCAAAAGCTTTTTGTTGTTTTTGAGTTTCTTTAGCAGTTTCTGCAGTTTCTTTTTTATTTATCTGCGCCATAGTAGTGAATAATACAGCTTCACTTATATCCATTATTCGTGCACATTCCTGAATGTATATTTCCTTTTTTATACGATCTGGAATTTTTGAGATACTATTTATAATATCTCTAATGGTATCTGCTTTTTTTATGGGATCATTTTTAGACTCTTCGTATAAAACAGAAGCTTTAAACTGAATAAAATCTTTAGAGTTTTGTTCTAAATAAACTTTTAACTCTTCTAATGTATTTTGTTTTGCAAAACTATCGGGGTCTTCGCCTTCTGGGAAAGTACAAACTTTAACATTCATTCCTTGTTCCAGAATTAAATCTATTCCTCTTAAAGACGCTCTCATTCCTGCTGCATCGCCATCAAAAAGTACTGTAATGTTTTTAGTCAACCTATTAATTAAACGAATCTGATCGCTCGTTAAGGCTGTTCCTGATGAAGATACAACATTGTGAACCCCTGTTTGATGAAACTGAATAACGTCTGTATAACCTTCTACTAAAAAACAATTATCGTCTTTTGCTATGCTTTGCTTAGCATGATAAATTCCATAAAGTACTTTACTTTTATAGTAAATTTCGCTTTCAGGAGAGTTTAAATATTTTGCAGCTTTTTTATCGTTAGTTAAAATACGCCCTCCAAAACCTAACACACGGCCACTCATACTTTTTATAGGAAACATTACACGACCTTTAAAGCGGTCAAAATGTTTTTCTCCTTTTACAATAGTTAGGCCAGTTCCTTCTAAATAGTCTAATTTATATCCTTTTTTTAAAGCTTCATCTGTAAAGGCTGTCCATTCATCTAGAGAGTACCCTAAATCAAATTTCTTTATTGTTTCTTCTGTAAAGCCACGTTCTTTAAAATAGCTTAATCCTATAGATTTACCTTGATCTGTTTTATGCATTACATTTTGAAAGTATGTGTTTGCATATTCACTAACTAAGTATAAACTCTCACGTTTGTCTGCAGCTTCTTTTTGCTCGTTAGATTGTTCTGTTTCTTCAATCTCAATATTATACTTTTTAGCTAGATATTTTATTGCTTCTGGATAAGTAAAGTGTTCATGTTCCATTAAAAAAGCAATAACATTACCGCCTTTACCCGTTGAAAAATCTTTCCATATTTGTTTTACAGGAGATACCATAAAACTAGGTGTACGCTCTTCACTAAAAGGACTTAACCCTTTAAAGCTACTTCCTGATTTTTTTAATTGCACAAAATCTCCTATAACTTCTTCTAAACGAGAGGTTTCAAATACTTGGTCTATGGTGGATTTTGATATCAATATTTAAAAAATTTAATGTACAACAATTAGTATTAAAGATGAGTATATTATACAGTGGTGTAAAAATACTACAATTAAATATCTCTTAAAAATCTTAAAAAAACCTCTATCTCTTTTTGTTAGAATACTTACCAATTTAACACCCAAAAATTACATTATAACCAACTAAAAATCAGTATATCGAGTAAATACCTTAAAAAATAAATAAAGTTTTATATTCATTGTATTAATCAAAATACAACTATATTTTTATGAAAAAAATTACACTAAGTTTTTTTATTACTTTTATTTAGCCTTATTACTGTTTCTGCACAGGGCATTTTCGATGATTCTATTCATACAGCTACTAATTTTGGTTCTGTAAACTCTCCTGGCGCAGAAGGTGTTCAGAATGTTATAGATCAAAACTCTAATACTAAATTTTTAGATTTCGATGCTTTTGATGGTATTGGTTTTGAAGTCGATTTATTAGGTGTTTCGCAAACTGCTATTGCTATGGAAATGGTAACTGCTAATGATGCCCCTGAGAGAGACCCTAATGCTTTTGAAGTTTTTGGTTCTAATGATGGTACTAATTATACAAGTATAGCAACTGGTAGCATCCCTTGTGTTTCTACTCGTTTTTTTGCTAGAACTTTTTCCTTTAGCAATACCAATAGTTATACTTACTATAGAGTAAATTTTACGGGGACTTGTGGAACTAGCTCTATTAACCAAATTGCAGATGTTCAATTATATACTGCTATTGGAGACCTCCCTGTATTAACTTGCCCTAGCGATATTACTGTAAATAATACTGCGGGACAATGCACTGGTAATGTTACTTATACTGTTACCGCTAATGATACTGAAGATGGCACGTTAACACCTACGTTAATTTCTGGTCTTGCTTCTGGAAGCGATTTTCCTATTGGTACAACTGTTGTTTCTTATTCTGTTACAGATTCAGATAACAATACTGTGAGTTGTAGCTTTAATGTTACCGTTAACGATTCTGAAAATCCTGTTGCAACCTGTCCTTCTAATATTATGATAGATACAGATCCTGGAGCTGCTACTGCTGTTGTTAATTATTCGGTATCTGCTTCAGATAATTGCTCTACTATTAACCCGCTTACTGGTTTTACTCCATTAGGCACCTTAAATGGTAAAGCTTATTATGTTTCTGATAATGCATTTACTGCAGATAATGCTTACACCGATGCCGTAAACCAAGGTGGATTTGTTGGTACTATTAGAAATAGTGCTGATGCCACTTATCTTTTAAATGCTATGTCAATGGCTGGTATTACAGAAACGGTTCTTATTGGATATAATGATTTAAATACCGAAAGTACTTTTGTATGGCATAGTGGTGATGCAGCCACTTATAGTAATTGGAATTCTGGAGAGCCTAATAATGCTGGTAATGAAGATTATACAACTATAGAAACTTCTGGAGGTTGGAACGATGTTAATACAGCTAATACTTATAAGTATCTTCTAGAATTAAATTATGCTCCACAACAAACTGCGGGGTTAGCTAGTGGTAGTGATTTTCCAATAGGTACTACTACTAATACCTTTGTTGTTACAGATGTTGAGGGTAATTCTGTTACTTGTTCTTTTGATGTTATTGTTAATGAGGTGTTAAGTACTCCTTCTTTTAGTTTAGATACTGGTATTACAATGTACCCAAATCCTGCTACGCATAGTTTAACTTTAAAAAATACATCTAATGTTATCCTTGAGAATGCTGTAATCTACGATATTAACGGACGCGTTATTAGTTCTACTAATTTTGATTCTATTTTAGAAGACAAAACAATAGATGTTTCTAGCTTAACTTCTGGATTATACCTTGTAAAAATTAAAGGTAATTCTGGTAGTAGTACTGTAAAACGATTTATAAAAAAATAACATCTGCTATTAATATATACAAAAGGCAATCTGGAAATTAATTACTTTTTCAGATTGCCTTTATATTTAAAGAAACTAATTAATTGTTATACTGTTTTAGGGACTATTCTATTTCCAGTCTTAATCCTAGTGATAAATTATGCTGTTTTGGTCCTCCGCTTTTAAAGGTTTCCGATAAATCGTATTTAGCAAACAAACTTACATCGTCTAAACCAATATATGCACCAACTCCATAAACAAAAGGGTTTACATTGTAATCTCTTTTTATTTTTTGCTTCACTCTGTCTCCATCTTCTTTATACCAAAGCTTTTGTTTTGCTCCAAGATTTAAACCTGCATAACCACCAATTCCAAATTTAAACCCTTTGTTGTAATAACGTATACGGTCTTCTTTTTCTATTTTACGAGATTTCCCAAACTCGAAATAAATTGGCACTACAAGATTTGTTGTTCTAAATTTAGCTTGTTTTAAATCTGTAGGAAAGGTTTCTATTGTTGTATTATTTCCGTTTTGTACAAAAAACTGATTATCTTTTAAATCGTATTTATTCCATTGAAATGACAAACCATATCTTAATCTTATAGCATTAGAGTTTTTTAACACTCTTGTTCTCCATTGAAATCCTAACTCGAAATATCCTGACCCTCCAATTTTGTACGGAGAATCGCTTAAGCTAGCGCCATCCATAATAGCGTTGTTAAGTCCTGCCGATACAACTAACCCACTTACTGTTCTATAATCATATTTTACTGGCTTTGGTTCTTTGCTTCCTATTACAGTAAGCCCTATTATATTGGCTGCATTATCTCCAAATGTAATTCCAAAGGCCTTGTTTTTATTGGTGTCTAGTTTTAATGGCAGATTATTTCTTTCATTAAATGCTATTTTATTTTCTAAAACCGCTATTCTGTTTTCTATATTTAAGGCTCTTTTTTTAGCGACTTCTTGTTTTAATTCTTCTCCTTTTTCGTAAGTAATTTCTTTTTTACTTACACGCTCGTTAATTTGTTCTACTTCAATCCTTAATGCTTCTTTTTCACCAGATTTAATTTTTTCTTTTAATTTTTCAATTTTACTTTCTTTTGTTTCCCCTTCTGTTTCTTGAGCTGTTAGAGCTAAGCAATAAAAGCTTAATAAAATTACAATAGTGTACTTAATGATAGTTTGCATAATTGTTCGTTTTTTGCCTCCTCATTACTTAAAATGACGAGAAATTAATGATGTTTTTTTAATTGATGTTATTTATTCGTTACGTTCTGCAACATATGATTTAACAGAATGATACCCTCCTTTTACCGTTTTCAAAATTTTATCTCTAAAGGATTCTTCTAAATTATCTTCAACGTCTTGAAGCAATTCATTATAATCTAAAGGGATTGGGTTAGATGATTTTTTAGCAATATCTCTTTTAGCATTATTTAAAAGCTTATCAAGTTCGCTATCGGTAACTTGAATTATTTGATTATTAGTATTAGAAGCTATTGCTTTTTTCTCTTCAGGAATAGTACTATTTTTTAATAGCTTTTCTTTACCGCCTTCTCCTTGCGTGTTAAAGGCTATATATGCTTTATTTATTGTGTTTTGTCGAGCATTGTTATCGCTCTTTTTATTCGTATTTATTATATTGGTGTTTACCTCCTTCTGTTTATTATTAACATTGTTATTTGTAACTACACTAGCAACCCCTTCTGTTCTTTTTTTAATAGATTGTTCTTTTTGTATTTTAAGACTTTCTCTTTTAATGTTATTATTTGTTTTATTTTCCATATCTACTATACGTTCTTCTTTTTTAGAATCATTTAATAGATTTATTTCCTTATCACCTTCTATTTTGTCCTTTACTATATTGCTCTTTGTTTCAACATCGGTTTCCACCGTTTTAAATGATTCTTTATCATTATAATTTACAATGCCTGTAATTAACAATAGTACGCCTATAAAACTGGCTGCTATACCTACTACTTTAAAACGTTTTATATTTTTCTTAGTTGGAGCCTCATCTAAACGGTTTGCTAATGCCTCCCAACTTTTTGGCGAAGGATTTATTGTTCTTTCCTCGAGCTTTTCTTTTATGTTTTCTTCAAATTTAATTGGTGCCATAACTCGATATGTTTAATTCATTAATTTTTTGCTGAAGCATTTTTCGTGCTTTAAATAATTGCGATTTTGAAGTTCCTAAACTTATGTTTAGCATTTCTGCAATTTCTTGATGTTTATATCCTTCTATCGCATACATTACAAAAACGACTTTGTATCCTTCTGGTAATGTATCTATTAATTGTTGTATTTGCTCTACATTTATCTCTGTTTGAATATTGTTTGTAGTATCATTATTTACCTCCACTATAGTTTCTACTGGAAACTCAATAGTCTTTTTTTGTCTTAAAAACGAAATGGCTTCTCTTACCATTATGCGCCTTATCCATCCTTCAAAACTTCCTTCTCCTTTAAAACTTTTTAAGTTTGAAAACACTTTAAAGAATCCATTAAGCATAGCTTCTTCTGCATGCTGTACATCTTTTATATAATAGCGACATATACTTAACATTTTTGGCGCGTGTAACTCATACAATACATGCTGTGCTTCTCGATTATTATCGATGGCTCTCTTAATAAGCTTAGATTCGTTTTTATATAATTGAATTACTTTCACAAAAAGCGGATAGTTTTAGTCTTCTATTTACAAAGACGCAAAAGTTGTACATATGGTTGCCTATTGATTAAAAAAAAAGTTTATTTTTTTCTTTCAATCACATAATTTACCATTAATTCTAATGAAGATTTGTACTCAGAATCTGGAAATTTACTCAGTATTTGCAGGGCTTCAGACTGAAATGCTTTCATTTTAGAAACAGCATATTCTAGTCCTCCATTATTTTTCACAAAATCGATAACTTCGTTAACTCGTTTTTTATCTTTATTATGATTTTTTACAGAGTTTATAAGCCAACGCTTATCTTTTTTATTACTGGTATTTAGGACATAAATTAAAGGCAAGGTCATTTTTTGTTCTTTTATATCTATTCCTACAGGCTTACCAATACTTTTAGAACCATAATCGAACAGGTCATCTTTTATTTGAAATGCCATACCTATAAGCTCTCCAAATTTACGCATAAGTTCTACATACTCTGAGTCTGGTTTTACCGAAGCTGCACCTAAACTACAACAGGCAGCTATTAAGGTTGCTGTTTTCTGCCTAATAATTTCGTAATACACATCCTCGGTAATGTCTAGCTTTCTTGCTTTTTCTATTTGAAGCAACTCGCCTTCGCTCATTTCACGAACGGCTACCGATATAATTTTTAATAAATCGAAATCCCCATTATCTATAGAAAGTAATAAGCCCTTAGACAATAAAAAATCTCCTATTAATACGGCTATTTTATTTTTCCAAAGTGCATTGATTGAGAAAAATCCACGGCGTTGGTTACTATCGTCTACAACATCGTCATGCACTAATGTTGCTGTATGTATTAACTCTATAACTGAAGCACCTCTATATGTACGGTCTACAACGTCTCCATTAGAGACCATTTTAGCTACTAAAAACACAAACATTGGGCGCATTTGTTTTCCTTTACGATTAACGATATAGTGTGTTATACGATTTAATAACGCCACTTTAGAAGACATTGCTAAACGAAACTTTTTCTCGAAAAGTTCCATTTCGTAATCAATGGGTTGTTTTATTTGCTCAGTTATTTTCACAGATGAAACAAATATAGTATTTCGTTAATTTATATGCTATGTTTTATTTAATTATTGATAGTGTCAAAAAATATAAGTATCAAATTCTAAATAAAAAGAAACCACATAATATGTTTAAGTCATAAACTATTTTTAAATTGTATGAATTAACGCTATAAAATAATTTTATGTATAGAGGATTTAACCTAGAAATTCCAAATGACTTAGATTTTGATACCGATAAAATCAAAAAATATAAAGCTAAAATGCTCGCTAAAACAAGAAATCACTTTATTGATTATATAATGACGAGAGAAATAATTGATGGAAACAAAGTCATAGAACAATGGTTTCCCATAGTAGAATGTGATATTTTTTTATCGCACTCTCACAAAGACCAATCGAAAGCCATAATGTTAGCCATAATGTTAGAAGAAAATCTAGGCCTAAAAACTTTCGTAGACTCAACAGTATGGGGATATTCTGATAGTTTATTAAAGGTTATAGATGACTATTATTGTAAACATGAAAATGGAGAAAGCTATTGTTACGAAAAAAGAAATTTTTCAACTGCTCATATTCATTTAATGCTAAATTCGGCATTAAATAAAATGATAGATTCTTGTGAAGCTATTTTCTTTATGAACACTCCAAATTCCATAACTCCTGATGATACTATTAATAATAAAACAATGTCGCCTTGGATATTTTCTGAAATTATGACAACTCAAATTATTAGAAAAAAGACTCCACAAAGATTAAGGAAAGAAACACGAATTTTCTCAGCAAACGAGAATCTAAATGAAAGTGTAAAAACTCAATTGAACATTGAATATCAAATTGAATTATCCCATCTAACAAAATTATCTTTAAACGATATAAAAACTTGGATAAAAAATGCTAAACTTTCTTACGAAACACCTTTAGACGTATTATACAATTACCATAATATCAACAACAAATTTTTAATTTAAAATGAATGATAATAAATTTAAACACCTAGATTACATTCATAATACTATTAATAGAATGAGTAGTAATTCATTTTTAATTAAAGGCTGGACTATTTCTATCGTTTCGATACTTTTTATATTCACAGACGATAAAATGAATAAACAATTTTTAATTATAACATTACTCCCCATAATTATATTTTGGTATTTAAACGGTTTCTTTTTACAACAAGAAAGAAAATACAGAGCTTTATATGATAAAGTAAGACTTATCGATGAAAATAATATCGATTTTGCAATGTCTACTAATGAATTTAAAGGTGGTAGATATAGTTTATTAAGTAATTTATTTGGTAAAACAATATGGCCTTTATATATAGTAATGATTTTTATGGTTTTAATAGTAAAACATATAGTTCATAATACATGTTATTAAGCTTAGACCAACAACTCTAATTATTAAAACCCGTTTCTAATTTAAAAAAACAGTATATTTATCCTATGGATATAAAACTTACCGAAGCTGAGAAAATTAAAATTCTAAATTCTGATGATATATACAAAATCATGCAGACTATTTTGCTTCGTGAACATAAAATAGACCAAAACAGAGAACATTTTTGGGTTATTGGTTTAGAGAATAATAATCGTGTTTTATTTATAGAGCTTATTAGTATTGGTTCTGTAAAAACATCGATTGCCGAACCGATGGAGGTTTTTAGTTTTGCATTACAAAAGCGAGCGGTTAAAATAATTTTATGCCATAATCACCCTAGTGGAGAACTAAAACCATCGGAAGACGACAAAGATACTTCCGATAGATTAATACAAGTTGGTATTATTGTAGATACCGAAGTTTTAGATCACTTAATTATCTCTGATAAAAGCTATTTAAGCTTTAAAGATATTGGGCTTTTAGATGAACTTAAAAAAAGCACCAAATATGTACCTAAATACGTATTAGAGCAACGAATTGTGAAAGAAGCTTCAGAAATAGCAAAGCATAAAGAAAAAGTTGAAATTGCTAAAGCTATGAAACGCAAAGGCATAGAAAACACATTAATTTCAGAAACTACAGGTTTATCTGTTAAAGAGGTTGAAGCTTTAAAAGTTAGAAAAAAGTAGCTTACTTTAACTCTTATTGGCTAATTGGCCACAGGCTGCATCTATATCTTTACCTCTGCTTCTACGCACATTAACAACAATTCTGTTTTTTTCTAAGTGGTAAATATAATCGTCTATTGCTGTACTTTTTGCTTGTTGAAATTGTCCATCGTCTATTGGATTGTATTCAATAATATTGACTTTACAGGGTACATATTTGCAAAAACGAACTAGTGCATCTATATCTTTTTGCGAATCGTTAATACCATCCCAAACGACATACTCGTAAGTAATTTTACGTTGTGTTTTTTGGTACCAGTATTCTAAAGCTTCTCGCAAATCTTTAAGAGGAAAGGTTTCATTAAACGGCATTATCGTTGTACGCACCTCATCTATTGCAGAATGTAATGAGACTGCTAGGTTAAATTTAACCTCATCATCGGCCATTTTTTTAATCATTTTTGGCACTCCTGATGTAGAAACAACTATACGTTTAGGGGACATCCCTAAGCCTTCTGGAGATGTAATTTTATCTATGGCTTTAATAACGTTATTGTAGTTCATAAGTGGTTCTCCCATACCCATAAATACAATATTACTTAACGGACGATTAAAGTATAGCTTGCTTTCTTTATCTATGGCAACAACTTGATCGTAAATCTCGTCTGGATTTAAATTACGCATGCGTTTTAAACGTGCTGTAGCACAAAATTTACAATCTAAACTACATCCTACTTGGCTAGAAACACAAGCTGTTGTTCTAGTTTCTGTTGGTATTAATACAGATTCTACAATTAAGCCATCGTGTAAACGCACTGCATTTTTTACCGTACCATCGTTACTTCGTTGCATGGTATCGACTTCTATGTGATTAATCACGAAGTTTTCTTCTAGCATTTGGCGTGTTGCTTTAGAGAGATTCGTCATATCTTCAAAGGTATGCGCGCCTTTACTCCAAAGCCATTCGTATACTTGATTACCACGAAATGCTTTATCGCCTTCTTGCTCAAAAAACGTTCTTAATTGCTCTTTTGTTAATGCTCGTATGTCTTTTTTCTTAACTGCCATAGGTTGTGCAAAAATAGTAAACGTTTATTAATTACTTTTTTTTGATTTTAGGAATTGTTATTACTAAAAAAACCTTGATTCAAAAAAAATGAATCAAGGCTTTCAATTTTATATACGTTTAATGCAAATTAGATAATTAGCATAGCATCTCCATAACTGTAAAACTTGTATTTTTCTTTTACAGCTTCTTCATACGCTCTTATAATAAAATCATGTCCTGCAAAGGCAGACACCATCATTAATAATGTAGATTTTGGTGTATGGAAGTTAGTAATCATTGCATTTGCTATACTAAAATCGTATGGAGGGAAAATAAATTTATTGGTCCAACCATCTATTTCATTTAATGTAGAATTTGAAGATACTGCACTTTCTACTGCACGCATAGCTGTTGTACCTACTGCGCAAATACGTCTTCTGTTTTTTAAAGCTGTATTTATTTGTTCTACTGTTTTTGGCCCTATAAATACTTCTTCACTATCCATTTTATGTTTAGACAAGTCTTCTACCTCAACAGGGTTAAAGGTTCCTAAGCCTACATGCAATGTTACTTCTGCGAAGTCTATGCCTTTAATTTCTAAACGCTTTAATAGGTGTTTAGAGAAGTGTAGTCCTGCTGTTGGTGCTGCTACAGCACCTTCTTCTTTTGCAAAAATGGTTTGGTAACGTTCTTCATCTTCTGGTTCTACTTCTCTTTTAATGTATTTAGGAAGTGGTGTTTCTCCTAATGCTTTTAACTTAGCACGAAACTCTGTGTATGAACCGTCATAAAGAAAACGTAATGTTCTTCCTCTAGAGGTTGTGTTATCTATAACTTCTGCTACTAGCGTTTCATCGTCTCCAAAGTATAATTTATTCCCTATTCTAATTTTACGTGCTGGATCTACTAAAACATCCCAAAGGCGTTGCTCTTCATTTAACTCTCTTAATAAAAAGACTTCTATTCTAGCTCCTGTTTTTTCTTTATTTCCAAATAAACGTGCAGGAAATACTTTTGTATTATTAAGAATCATAACATCGTCTTCTTCAAAATAATCGATAAGGTCTTTAAATTGTTTGTGCTCTATGGTTTGCTCTTTTCTATTTAAAACCATTAAACGAGATTCATCTCTGTTTTCAGATGGGTATTCTGCTAATAGTTCTTCTGGTAATTCAAAGCCAAAGTTAGATAGTTTCATTTGCTAGTTGTTTATTTTAATCTTTTGGTCAAATGTTACATTCAATTTTATATACTGTTCTTATCGAATAGTTATCACCTTATTGAATGGTTCATTTGCTAGTTGTTTATTTTAATCTTCCAGATAAAATGACCTTTTGCATTAAAGTTGCTAGTCTGTTCTCTCCGGTATTTATTTTTCAAGATTGCAAATATACAATCTCGAGATAGGGGTTGTCAAGTAAATGACTGATTATTATTAATTAAACTTAAAACCTAACGTTTTTAAATCTTCCCAAAATGTAGGGTAAGATTTAGACACGACTCCTGAATCTTCAATAATAATAGGAACTTTCAGTGCTAATGGTGCAAATGCCATAGCCATTCTATGATCGTTATAGGTTTCTGTAGAGCTGTTTTCTTTTATAGTTTTTGAGGCCGATAGTTGTAAAGAATTGTCTGTTATCTCTACATTTCCTCCTAATTTTTCTATTTCGGCTTTTAATGCTTCTAAACGGTCTGTTTCTTTTATTTTTAGCGTGTGCAATCCTGTTAGGTTACATTCTAATCCTAAAGCAAAGGCTGTAACCGATATGGTTTGGGCTATATCTGGTGAATTCGCTAAGTCGAAATTAATAATGGTGTCTGCATCTACTAATTCTGTTTTCTTTAATAGAATTGTATTATCATTAAATTGTGTTTCTACTCCAAACGTTTTATAAAATTTGGCTAATGAAGCGTCTCCTTGTAGGCTTTCTTTTGTATAAGATGTTAATTCAATTTCTGTACCTATACTACATAAAGCGACTATACTATAGTAATATGATGCCGAAGACCAGTCTGACTCTACTACAAGTTCAATTTTTTCTTTTAATTCTTCTTGTAAAGGTTTTACTGTAACTATATTATTCTTAAAAGTTGTTTCTACTCCTATTTTATTTAATAGACTTAGTGTCATATTAATATATGGCACAGAGGTTATTTTTCCTTCTAAATGTAACTCTATCCCATTTTTTAAAGTTGGTGCAACAAGTAATAATGCCGAAATGTACTGACTACTTACATTCGCTTTTAAATTAACTTTATGTTGCGTTAATTCTTGCCCTTCTATTATTAATGGTGGATATCCTTTATTTTCTTTATAACTTATTTTTGCTCCTAATTGATTTAATGCTTCTACTAATATTTCAATAGGACGCTCCTTCATTCGTTTTGAACCTGTAAGTTCTATTGTTCGTCCTGCTTGTGTGGCAAAGTATGCTGTTAAAAATCGCATAGCTGTTCCTGCATGGTGAATGTCTATAACGTTAGATGTTGAGGCTAATGCTTTAGTCATTAACTGGGAATCGTCTGAATTAGACACATTATAAACTTGTAGTTTTGGATATAATGCTTGTAATAATAATAACCGATTCGATTCGCTTTTTGAACCTGTAATTTTAATTGATGTTTTTTGGTTTACTATTTGCGATTTTTGAAGATGTAAATTCATTTAGAGTCGGCTTTATTTATAGTTATAGCTTGTAATACTATCTATAAATATTATTTTAATTTTTGATTATTTTGGTGTCTGTCGTGATCACGTTTTGTTTTTATGTCTAGCTTTTTATCGAAAGCTTCTTGTAAATTTATTCCTGTTTGATTTGCTAAACATAATACAACAAACATAACATCTGCTAATTCTTCGCCTAGGTCTTTGTCTTTATCGCTTTCCTTTTCGCTTTGTTCTCCATATCTTCTGGCTATTATTCTAGCAACTTCACCTACTTCTTCTGTAAGTTGCGCCATGTTTGTTAGCTCGTTAAAATAGCGAACACCATGTTCTTTTATCCAATTATCTACGTCTAGTTGTGCGTTTTTAATGTTCATTGTTTTTCTTTTTAAAGCGTAAAAATAATAAAACCAAAATGCACGGAATAGCAATATATTTTAATTCGCTTAAAATAACTCGCATTCCCCATTCTGAAAAAAATTTACTAATACCTATTGGTGATACTTTTATTATTTTTAATGGAAAGAAAAAACGTTCATCGTTAAAAGGAATAAAAAAACCCACGCCTCTTCCTCCTGTTGTTAATGCATCTAAAATACCATGAGAGATAGTTGATAAAAAAATAACAATAAAAACAATTTGCTTTTTTTGTTTTCGCAATAGCAACATTATTATTATCCCCCATAATACTGCAAAAATAATAGAGTGTGTAAACCCACGATGCCCAAATGGATGCATATATGGAATTCCAAAGTTAAAAGCTAGAACATCTATATCTGGTAGTATTGCAGAGCCAATTGCTAAAAACAATAGTAGTTTATTACTTCTAGAGTCGACTATTTTAGATAGCGTAAAGCCTACTAATCCATGTCCAAATAAGGATGCCATTTTATCATTCTTTTTTTAATACTATTTTCTGACTTTCTTTCTCAACAATATTGTCTGTAAACGTTTTAAATTCCTGATACTTTTCTGGAATTATATATGTTGTTTTTAAGTGTTTTGTTAGGGTTATTTGAATAGCTCCATTATCTACTTTTGTTATAAATGAAAAATCACCTTCGTTTCCGTTATACTGAATCTTTATGTTTTCAGGTAAGGATTCTATAGTATAACCTTCTGGTATTTTTAAGTTAACGGAACATCTTGTTGCGGCAGGGTAAATAAAGTCTATAGGAAAAGCTCTTTTGTCTTGCTTAAATACATTTTCGTTTGCTGTAAAAAATAATAGTGGAGAAAGGTATAATTTATTTCCTATTTGCTCTACCTCATTAGCTAATGTATAGTTATAGCTATAATTAATGGGTTTGTTAAGTATTTTTAAGTTTTTAATATCTAAATCTGTAATTTTTATTTCTCCTTTGCTTTCTTCTAAGTTTCTTACTACTTCTTCTTTTTCTATATCTACATTTTTACTTCTATAATTATATGCTAAGTAGTTTGTAAGTCGCTTTCTTACTGTTCCAGTAATTGATAAATTATCTGTAATTTCTGCTTCTAACAAAACATTTTCTCTAGAGAATACTTTTGGGGATAAATTTATCCATGTCGATTTTCCATTAGGCTTTATCATTCGTCCTTGCCAGTTAACGGCTCTTAAAGGTAATGTTCCTGGCGCCGTAATAGTATTAGTTGCGTCTAGCAAAAGTGTTTTCCCTTCTACTTCTACTGCTGTTATAACATAGTTAAATCCTGTTAGTGTTGGTGTTACTGGTATACCATTTGCTCTTGTACTTATTAATACTGGGTTTGCTTTAACACCCGCATACGTTAGCATGGCTGTTAACATAAGGTTAATGTCTCCAACATTTCCTGTTCTAGCTTTATATGCTTTTTTTACACCACTATTAGATTCGAACCCAACTAATCCGTTCCATGTCATCTTGTTTTTTAAAAAATTATATATAACGCTTATTTTTTCTTTAGGGTTATTTATCCCCTCTATTAATGCATCTATTTCTTCTTTAAAATAACCTGTCTTTTTTAATTGTCCTCCAAAAACATCACTTTTATATATGGTTTCTGCAACACTTTCCCATGTTGTTGTATAATCTTTAATTACGCCATCTGCTCCTTTAAAAAAGGAATATTCTAAAATTAATTTTGAGCGGTAATTGTCTAAATTATTTACAAATGGTTCTGTTTTTAAAGCGGGAATATTATTTTCTTTTATTGTAATTGTATTTTCATCATAAACCCAGCTAGAGTGAGACAACTCATAACTTCTTGTTCT
Source organism: Pontimicrobium sp. MEBiC06410 (assembly GCF_053601615.1). Lineage (NCBI taxonomy): Bacteria > Pseudomonadati > Bacteroidota > Flavobacteriia > Flavobacteriales > Flavobacteriaceae > Pontimicrobium > Pontimicrobium sp. MEBiC06410. The sequence goes on along the minus strand of NZ_JBSHNT010000154.1, from coordinate 44,187 downwards.
AAAAACGGTCCCTTCTCTCTGTTTATTAGAGACCGCTACATTTTTTTGATTTCTTGACTCTTCTATTTTAGGAAAATACACTGCTTTAATATTTGCCTGCTTTTTATAGTTAAAATACTCAGGAGTTTTTATAGAGACCTCTAACTTAGCTATTGGTATATTGTATTGTAACACAACATCGTCTATATAAGCATATGGAGATTCTATTTTATACTCGAATTCTATAATGCATCCTTCACTAACATTAGGCATTGTAAAGCTTTTAGTTGCTAAATATTTACTAGTTTTTTCTTCGAATACGCCTTCTTTTTTAAGCTTTGTTTTTACTACTTTTCCGTTTTTTAAAGTATAAGTATAGCCATTTAAACCTAATAGTTTTTCACTTTTAGAAGTATATCTATCATACAACCGAATACGTTTTGTTGCCCACTCGAAACCTTCTTTATTATATATTTTTATTCTTTCGTGTACTTCATTTCTTTGTACAAAGCCATCATTTTCTCTATATATAAAATTTATGTTCTGTTCTTTATATAGCACTACTGCATTAGCTGTAGTATCTTTTTCATAACTATTATCTATTAATTCCTCTTTAGTTACTTTTCCAAATTTATAATTCTGAGCAAGTATTCCTTGAATTGAAAATAATACGAGTAGAGCTAATAATCTCATGCTTATTTAGTAAATAAATTTATTTTATACTTTTTTTAATACAATTTTGTCTGTTTGCTTTTCAAATGACAATTGAAAAAATTGTTTAAACTGCTCATATTCTGCAGGCAATATTAATGTTTTATTAAGGTTAGTTGTTACCATAACCTGTAATTTATTACCAAGCGACTTAACAATATATGAGAATTCCCCATCGACTCCATTTAATTGTACTTTTGCATTCTCTGGTATAGATTCTACAGCATAGCCTTCTGGAATTTTTATTGTAATAGAGTACTTGCTATACAATGGATATATAAAATCTATTGGATAGGTTCTTGAGTCTTGTTTAAACGGGTTTTCTTCTGGTGCAAGAAATAATAATGGGGATATGTAAAGTTTATCTCCTATTTCTTCTACTTCATTATTTAATTTGTAATCGTAAGTATAACTTATTGGTTTATTTAAAGCTTCTTTATTTTTAATAGATAGATTTGTAATTTCAATATCTCCTTTACCATCTTCAAAATCTTTAATTATAGCATCATTATTTGTAGTATAATACTTGTCTCTATATCCTAATGCTAGATATTCTGTTAGCTGTTTTCTAATTTTCCCAGAGATAGATAAATCGTCGTTAATTTCAACATTCATTAGAGCTATTTCTTTAGATTTAGTTTGCGGAGTTAGACCTATCCAACCAGAAGTTCCATTTTGTTTAACAAGCCTACCTTTCCAATTAATTGAGTTTTCTCTTAAAATGTTAGCACTTCCATATTTACTGGTACCATCTAATAAAATAAAACCATTTTCTAAGCTTATAGCTGCTATGACATAATTAAATCCTTTCGTACTAGGTAAAATAGGAATTCCATTATCTCTTGTACTAACCAAAACTGGACTAGCATCTAATCCTGCATACCTTAACATTGAGGTAAGCATTAAATTAATATCGGCAGTATTCCCTACTCTTTCTTTGTAAGCCTTTTTCACACCTAACTCTGAGGTATACCCTCTTCGCCCATTCCATTTTATCTTGGTCTTTACAAAATTATATATAAGAGCAACTTTTTCTTCAGGAGAATTAATACCCTTAATAATATTTTTTAAGTCTTCCTCAAAATAGGTTGTTTTACTTAATTGTCTCCCAAAACTTTCTCTATTATATATAGACTTAGTAACTTGTTCCCAATCTGTTGAATATTCTTTTACAGAACCATCAAAACTTTTGATTGATTTAACCTCCCATTTTACTATTGCTCTATAATTATTAATGTTATCTACGTATGGTTCTCTTTTTAAAGCAGGTATATTTTGTAAATCGGCTTCATATATATTTTCTAAAATGTCATATGTTCTTTCTACAAGATTCTCTTTAGAAAATTTTGTTTTAGCTTCTGCAGATCCATTAGCAAAAGAAGAATGGTATGAAACTAATAACTTTCTATTTTTACTTCTTTCTAATATTTCTGGTATATATTTAGCTCTAGTATTAAGTATCTTACTTACTCTAAAATACTCCGGCACTTTTAATTGGTAATTAAATTGCTTTATAGGTATATTGTATTGAAAAACATCATCATCTAATTCTATATTAGGTGATTCTATTACGTACTTATATTCTATAATAGAGCCCTCTTTTAAATTAGGCATTGTAAACTTATACTGTTTCCAATACTCATTTTTTTCTTCTTTAAAAATACCATTTTTCTTTAATTTATCTTTTTCAATCTTTCCTCCTTCTATGTTATATGTATAGGCTTTTAAATTTAACAGTTTCTCTTTATTAGAAGCATTTTCATTGTAGAGATTCTCTACTTTTGTACCCCATTTAAATCCATCTTTATTATAAATTTTTATACGTTCAAAAATTTCAATAAATCTTTTAAACCCTGCATCTTGGACATAATTATAATATACTTTATGCTCTCTATATAACACCGCGGCATTAACAGTAGTATCATTATTATACGTTTTTTCTGCTAATTCTTCTTTACTTACTTTTCCGAATTTATAGTTTTGCGAAAAACTAAAACTACACAGTAACAAAAGGGTTATTACTATTACTTTTTTCATAATTAATTGATGGTTTTTAATGCTATTTTAGATTTATCGTGTTTAACTATTTTTAAATAAAACGCTCTAAATTGTTTATAGTCTTCTTTTTTATAATCTCCTTTATTAATAACTAATGTTCTTTTGTATACTAACAAATTATTTGCTTTCTTTTCTATAGCTACAGAATAGCTTCCAAATTTATTTTCTATAGATACTGGTGTCATTAAGGCTTCTACTTCTATCGTTTCTGGTAATTCTATTTTGTATTCATCTACATCTGTAAAGCCTCTACTTATTTTAAATGGCAGTTTACGAGACTTATATCTAGGTGGTACATTAGTTGTTTTATTAAACATATTAGGTGCAAATAATAATCTATTGCCCGCTTTTAATGTATATTTACTTGCAGCCAAGTTGACATTCTCTGTAAAAACAATTTCATTTTTATCATTGTTTTTAGACATTTTAAGAAGCTCTAGGTTATTTATATTATTAAAATAATCTTTATAGTGTAGTTTAGCTTCTTTTTCGTTTTTATTTTCTATATCTACATGATAATCATATTGTGTGCCTTTAGAGGTTATCTCTACATCTGCAAAAATACTCCCTTCCTTATCTAATTTCACTTTGGCTGTAGTAGTTTGTAAATTATCTTCAGCTGGGTATATTTTTGTATGTACTATTTTACCTCCTTCTGGGGTAATAATTAGAGCATCTCTATCGTCTGTAAAATTAGCATTATATCCAAATGGTGCCGTTTGACTGGTACATTCTAACCAAACATAATCATCTTCATTAGGTACTGCTAAAATTGCGTGATTTCCCTGCGTTGCAGAAAATTCTTTGTCTATGTTTTCTACGTTTCTCCCCCCATATATAATAGTATAATAGGATTCTACATTTACTTCATCTAATAACGCTTTAGTATAATTAGTTAATGCTTTACAATCTCCATATCCTAATCTGTCTACATCGCTTGCTAACATTGGTTTCCAGCCCCCAATGCCTATTTGCACACTTACATAGCGTGTTTTGTCTTGCATATATTTATAAACTAATTTGGCTTTTTCTATATTAGAAGTTGTATTTTTTGTTATCTGTTTTATTTCTGCTTTTACAGATGCTGGTAATTCTTGCGTATTATGTATTAACTTATCGTCTACCCACTTTCCAAAGTCTTGCCAATCTGTATTTACACCTTCTACGCCTTCCATTACAAATTTGGTTAATGCTACTTTTAACGAAGGTGCATAAGTACTAAAAGATGGAGCATAAGCTTCTGGTTTTAATGCTTTTAAATTTTTAGCTAAATAATTATAATCTTCTAATTTTTCGATATTATAGTTATCAAAGTTTTGTGTTTTTATCTTTAATTCTACACCAGAAGTATTATTAATTTTATAATTAGAGTGTTCTGTACTTACAAAGACATCTTCAATGGGTCTCCAGCCGGGTATAAATGCTGTAGATTTATATTCTACTTCTGTTTCAAATACAACTGTATATGGATAGTTAACTGGTGTGTAATCTAAATATTTAAGTCTGGAGTCTGAATAGAGGGTTCCTCCATCTACTGCACTAGCATCTTTAAAGTTTTTCTTTTTTACTTTTTTAATTTCTTGTCCTAAAGCATCATAAATAACTGCTTCTATTTTTTTTATATTTGTATTGCTGCTGTAATGCATATATGCACCTACATCTGACTTTCCCGATTTACTTAAAACAGTTACAATACGTTTATTTATATAGGTAAATTTATTATGTTTTTCTATATTTATAGTAACATCGTTTAGCCGTATTACAGCATTTGCATTCTCTTTTAATTCTGGGTTTATTGTAAGAGCTATTAACTTGTCTTGAGAGTAAGTTGTTAGGGAAATAAGCATAACAATAATGCTTATAGTTCTTTTAAATCTCATGTATTTTTTATTGATTAGTTTAAAGGTATCGCTAGTAAAAATATTATTCTTTATTTTTAGTATCTATAATTATAGTTACTGGACCATCATTTAATAACGACACTTTCATGTCTGCTCCAAAGACCCCAGTTTGCACTTTTTTTCCTATATTTTGTTCTAATTGTTTCACAAATGCTTCGTAAATAGGTATTGCTACTTCTGGCTTTGCTGCTTTTATATAACTAGGTCTATTTCCTTTTTTAGTACTAGCATGCAATGTAAATTGGCTTACAACCATGGCTTCTCCTTTTGTGTCTATAAGTGATTTATTCATAATCCCACCATCATCCTCAAAAATGCGAAGGTTTGTTATTTTATTACATAACCATTTAATATCCTCTTGTGTATCGTTTGTAACAACTCCTAATAATATTAACAATCCCTCATTAATATTAGCAACTTGTTTTCCATTAATAGTTACATCTGCATGTGTAACTCTTTGGATTACTGCTTTCATTTTTTATTTCCTATTGTTCTTTATCCCAAATATCTGTACGATAATGCTGCTCGTCTCCTTCTAATATTTGTATGTAACTATTATAACGCGATGCTGCAATTTCATTATTGTCTAATGCTTTCTTTACTGCACACTTTGGTTCTTCTTTATGTAAACAATTGTTAAACTTACAGTCTTGTTTTAGAGCAAAAAACTCAGGAAAATAGTCGCCAACTTCCTCTTTTTCCATGTCTACTACTCCAAAGCCTTTTATACCTGGGGTATCTATTATTTTTGCATTAAAACTTAAATCGAACATTTCTGCAAACGTTGTGGTATGCTGGCCTTGCATGTGCTGCGAGGAAATGGCTTTTGTTTTTAAATCTAAATTAGGCTCTATAGCATTAACTAAAGTAGATTTACCTACACCAGAGTGCCCAGAAAACATACTTACTTTGCCTTCCATTAAACCTTTTACCTTATCTATGTTTTCTCCTGTTTTTGCAGAAATAGTAATACACTCGTATCCTATTTTATTGTAAATGTGTTCTAGATATTTAACCTCTAATAAAGTCTCTTCGTTATAGGTATCTATTTTATTAAATAGTAATACTGTTTTTATAGAATAGGCTTCTGCCGATGCTAAAAAACGATCTATAAAACTTGTAAATGTAGGCGGATTATCTATAGTTACTAATAAAAATACTTGGTCTACATTAGAGGCGATTATGTGGGTTTGTTTAGATAAGTTTACAGATTTACGTACAATGTAGTTTTCACGATCATGAATGGTATTAATAACACCGGTTTCTTTATCGCTTTTTGTATCTAATTCAAAATCTACATAATCTCCCACAGCTATTGGGTTGGTACTTTTTATTCCCTTTAGTCTGAATTTACCTTTTATTCGGCACTCGTAGCTTGTTCCCAATTCGGTTTTTACGGTGTACCAACTTCCTGTAGATTTATATACTAGTCCTGTCATTCATTAGTTTAAGCTACAAAATAACAACTTTTATATTAAATTATAATAATCTATGTATTCCTTTTTTGGTACCTAAACGTTTTCCTCCTGTTATTGTAGTAACCAAAAATAAAATTCGTTTTATATTTTAATTTGTTATACCAAAATTATATAAACAACAAAGCTTAAAATAACTCTAATAAGTAAACGCTTTATTTGTGTGAATATTTTTTTTTTGATTAATGGCACAGAAGTTGATATCTTGCTCTCTAATTAATAATTTAAAAACAAAAACTTAAACACTCATTATGAAAAAATTTTTATTATTTGCTGCCTTTGCAGCTGTCGCTTTTATCTCGGTATCTTTTGTTAATATTGATAGTAAACCTGCAGAAGTAGAATACAAAGTTGTTACTGTTGTCGAATCTATTGTGCCAAATGGTTTAGGAAGATCTAGAATGATTTCTGCTACAGAAAAGAAAGATTATAAAGAGTTTACCTCTGTAAGATCTGGAGATAAAGGTAAAGACAAAAAAAATAAATCTAAAAGAGGGGAAATTCGTGTAAAAGATTACGAAGAAACTAAATTATTAAACTTCTATAACTTAGGTGGTATTCGTTTTCAAAACATTGCTGCTAATGATGCTGTAATGACTTCTAAAATAAACACAATGATTGCTGAAGGATGGGAACTAGCCTTTGTTAACACTGCTGTAGAAAGCGAAGGTGGAAAAGGAGACGGTAAAGGTATTTTTATTACTAGATATATGTTTAAAAGAACAAACTAATAGTTCTTTTTAACACATAATTAAAGGCGAAAACATGTAACATTGTGTTTTCGCCTTTTTTTATAAAACTATCCGTTTTATAACATAACACCTAAAAACATAGATACTTTATGGAGAGAACCTAAAACAAGTTCTGGTTAACGGTAGACTATATTATTGATTACGGATATTAAATATTTTATAAAAAACAAAAATCCTTACTAATTATAAGGAAAATCCTTAGCGATATTAAATTAAAAAAAGAATATATTCACGGCTTTACAAATCGCTGTACGTTAATAATTTAGTGGATAAGTAATTAGTTTAACCGACCTAATGCAACTAAATATCAAGTAATTTATTGTTTAATATTCAACCTAAACAATTTATTATTTTATGAAAAATTTATTTATTGCATTTTTAATGCTAACACTGGTTTCTATTACATTTACTTCTTGCACTACAGAACCAGTAACCGAAGATGAAAATATTACCGCTATTATCGACCCTGAAAAAGAATGTCCGCCAAACGATAGAAACTGTAACGGTATTCCTGACGACGAAGAATAGTTTATATTTAACAATTGTAGTCTTAATAGGGAGTTTATCTCCTTTTATGCATATGTACTATTAGGTTTAATGATAATAGCACTTATAGTGAACGTTTTTATTAAAAAACAGCTATATTAAAATTAATATTTATTACATCTTCTTGTAATACAAAAGAGGCAGTCTTTTTAAGACAGCCTCTTTTTAAAATTATAAACCTGTATATAATAGTTAGGTTTTTGTTTTTATCCTTTTATTATTTTTTCTTGATGGTTAATAGATTCTTGGTGAATGGCTTTAAACATTTTAAGTATAAATTCTTCGCTTAGCCCTTTTTGTTCACCTTCTAGAACCATTTTTCCTAAAATCTCATTCCAACGTTTGCTTTGTAAAACAGCTACATTACGTTTCTTTTTAAGAGCCCCAATACCATCGGCTATTTTCATTCGTTTACCAATTAAATCTATTATTTGGTTATCTACAACGTCTATTTGCGCTCTTAAATTTCCTAATTCATTATTATATTCTGTTTCAGGATCGCTTACTTTTCTAATTCGTAAATCCTTCATCATTTGTATTAATGTTTTTGGGGTTACTTGTTGTGCGGCATCACTCCATGCATTATCTGGATCGGTATGTGTTTCTATCATTAATCCATCAAAATTTAAATCTAATGCAGTTTGTGAGACATCAAAAACCATATCTCTTTTTCCTGTTATATGAGAGGGATCGTTAATTAAAGGAATATCTGGAAATCTGTTTTTAAAATCAATAGCTAGTTGCCACTCTGGTATATTTCTATACTTTGTTTTTTCGTAGGTAGAAAACCCTCTGTGTATGGCTCCTAAGTTTTTAATTCCAGCTTTATGTAATCGTTCAATTCCTCCTAACCATAAAGCTAAATCAGGGTTTACAGGATTTTTTACTAATACAGTTTTATCGGTTCCTTTTAATGCATCTGCTAATTCTTGCATTATAAAAGGGCTTACTGTAGAGCGTGCACCAATCCATAATAAATCGACATCATTTTCTATTGCTAATTTTACGTGTGCTGCATTAGCAACTTCTGTACAGGTTTTCATTCCTGTTTCTTCCTTTACTTTTTTAAGCCAATTTAATCCTAAAGCTCCAACACCTTCAAACATTCCTGGCCTTGTTCTTGGTTTCCAAATTCCTGCTCTAAAGTAGCTTACATCTGTATCTTTTAGCTCATGTGCTATTTTTAATACTTGTTCTTCTGTTTCTGCACTGCAAGGTCCAGCGATTACTAATGGGTGATCTAGTTGTAAATCGTCTAACCAAGTTCTCATTTCTTTTTTATTTTCCATGTCTTTTATTTTTACTCTTTCGAGTTTAGCTTATTCCGTTTAGTATTTGTTTTATATAATTTGTGTCTTTCATTTCATTATAAACACCTTCAAAATCATCATTCTCCATCATGTTTTTAAATTGTGTTAGGTTAGTTATGTAATCGTCTAAGGTTTCTATAACGTTCGCTTTATTTTGTTTAAATATAGGCGCCCACATAGCTGGAGAGCTTTTAGCTAAGCGCACTGTAGATTCAAACCCACTACCAGCCATATCGAAAATATCACGTTCATTTTTTTCTTTTTCAATCACTGTTTTACCTAACATAAAGGAGCTTATATGCGATAAATGAGACATATATGCTATATGTTTATCATGCGATTTTGGATTCATGTAACGCATACGCATACCAATTTCTGTAAATAACTGTAATGCTTTTTCTTGGAGTTTAAATGCGGTTTTTTCTACTTCGCATATAATATTTGTTTTATGCTGAAACAAATTTTCTATGGCTGCTTTTGGGCCTGAAAATTCTGTTCCTGCTATAGGATGCATTGCTAAGAAATTTCTGCGTTTTTTATGGTTTTCAACCGCATTACAAATATCTAGCTTTGTAGAACCTACATCTACTACTGTTGTAAAGTCTGAAATACGATCTAAAACTTGAGGCAATAGTTTTACAGATGCATCAACGGGAATAGACAGTATTACTAAATCTGCTTTATCTAAGTCTTCTATAGTTGCTTTTTCTTCTATTATATTTAATTCTAAGGCTTGGTTTAAATGGTCTTCGCTGCTATCTATACCATAAATAATGGCTTCTGGTCGCTTTTTCTTAATATCTAAGGCTAAGCTTCCTCCTATTAGTCCTATTCCTATTATGTATATGTTTTGTATCATAGTCTTGTAATCGCTTCTTCTATTGCTTCATTTGAAGCACATAATGAAAACCTTATGTAACCTTCTCCTTGCGAACCAAAAACTGTTCCTGGTGTTACAAACAAATTGTTTTCGTGTAATAATTTATCTATAAATACTTCTGATGTTTCTCCACTTGGTAATTTTGCCCAAACAAATAACCCATTAGTATCTTCATTAAATGTACAGTTAAGCTTTGTCGCCAATTTCCATATTAACTTTCTGCGCACACTGTAAATAGCATTTAAATTTTCGAACCACGTTTTAGAGCTTTTTAAAGCTTCTATTGCTCCTTTTTGAATGCCATAAAACATTCCAGAATCCATATTGCTTTTTACTTTAAGGACTTCGTTTAGCAGTTTATTATTTCCTAACAGCATACCTACTCTCCATCCTGCCATATTAAATGTTTTACTTAAAGAATTTAACTCTAAGCAAACTTCCTTAGCGCCTTCTATGCTTAAAATGCTCAATGGATTGTTATTTAAAATAAAACTATATGGATTATCGTTTACCAACAAAATATTGTTTCGTTTTGCAAATGCTATTAAATCTGTGAATACTTTTTTACTAGCTTTTGCTCCTGTTGGCATATGCGGATAACTTAACCACATTAGTTTTACTTTACTTAAATCTTGCTGCTCTAAAGTTGTAATGTCTGGACACCAATTGTTAGCTGCTTCTAAGTTATAGTACACGGGCTCTGCTTGCATTAATTTTGTTACCGATGTGTATGTTGGGTAACCTGGGTTAGGTATTAATACTTTATCTCCTGCATTTAAAAATGCCATAGAAATATGCATAATTCCTTCCTTACTACCCATTAATGGTAATATTTCTGAAGCAGCTTTTATATTTACATTAAAATGTGCCTTATAAAAACCCGATATTGCTTCGCGTAATTCTGGTATACCTTGATAACTTTGGTACTTATGTACATTACCATCTTTAAAACTTTCTGTAATTGCTGTAATTACGGTTTCTGGCGGTTGTAGGTCTGGGCTCCCTATTCCTAAATTAATTATAGGTTTCCCATTTGCTATTAAAGCTCTTACTTCTTTTAGTTTTTTAGAGAAGTAGTATTCTTCAACACTATGTAACCTGTTTGCTACTTCTATCATTTTTTTGTGTTTTTGTATTCTCCTAAAACTTTAAATTCTGTTGCCATTATCGCCATAATAGATTTTGCTTTTTCGTAATCTTTATAATCTTCAAAAGTGACATCTATAAAAAAGGAATATTTCCAAGGTGTTTCTATTATGGGCAACGATTGTATTTTAGTTAAATTTAGTTTACAATCACTCATAACATTAAGCATTGTCGCTAGACTTCCTCTTTTATGGTCTAATTCAAACTTTAAAGAGGCTTTGTTTATTTCTGCTGGTAATAATTCTGGTTTGTTTCTTTTTACAATAACAAACCTTGTTTCGTTATGTTTTATAGTTTGAATGCTTTCGGCTAGAATATTCAATTCAAAAATCTCAGACGCTAAATAACTTGCTATTGCTGCAACACCTTTAATATTATCTTCTTTTATACGTCTTGCCACATCTGCCGTATCTATATCCTCTACTAATTTAATATGCGGATGCTTTTTAAAAAAGGTCTTACATTGTAGTAATGCCATAGGGTGAGAATGCACCTCTGTAATATCTTCTATTTTTTGGTTAGGTAGTGCCATTAAATGGTGCTGAATATCTAAATAATGTTCTCCTACTATATGTAAATTATTGTTATCTATTAATGCATAATTTGGAATGATAGATCCTGCTATGGAGTTTTCTATAGCCATTATGGCTGCTTCAGATTTTTTATCTAATAATTTAGATACTGTTAAATCAAAAGACAAACATTCATTAACCGCAACATTATCTCCAAAATAGTTTTGAGATACAATGTGATGAAAAGAGCCTTTTACGCCTTGTATTGAAACTGAGTTAACCATATTTTATTTTTTTATACTGTCTTTATAAAAGTCTATAAACAAAAAAAGTCTCGATATATATCGAGACTTTTTTTGTTTATAGTAATATTTAAATTACACACATAGCGTCTCGTTCCTTTTGTTAAAAAAGAAATAAAACCAGCTAAAATATGTGTTTAAATTATTGTTCATTATTTATTATCTGCAAAACAGATATTTATTTTATGCTGCTAAAGTAATTAATAAATTAACAAATCAAAATACTAAAGCTTTATTTTTAGTGTTTTACTATAAAATTTAAAGATTTGTAAACATACTAGTCTTTAAATTACAGAATGTTTACTTTTGAATAAAGTTTTTAATATGTCTATAAAAGTTGAAAATATAACTAAGGTTTATGGAGAACAAAAAGCCTTAAACAATATCTCTTTTGAAGTTAAAAAACCTGAGATTGTTGGTTTTCTTGGCCCAAATGGTGCAGGAAAATCTACAATGATGAAAATATTAACCACTTTTATAAGTCCAACCGAAGGACATGCTATAGTTAATGGGCATTCTATTTCTACACAACCTAAACAAGTACAACTAAGTGTTGGGTATTTACCAGAGCACAACCCAATGTACTTAGAGCTTTATGTTAGAGAATATTTAGCTTTTAATGCCGATGTTTATAAAGTTAGTAAAGCTAGAGTTGAAGAGGTAATAGAATTGACAGGACTCACACCAGAAGCTCACAAACAAATTTCTCAACTTTCTAAAGGCTATAGGCAGCGTGTTGGTTTAGCTAATGCTTTATTGCATAACCCAGATGTTTTAATTTTAGATGAACCTACCACTGGACTAGACCCTAACCAATTAGTAGATATAAGAAACCTTATACAAACTATTGGTAAAGAAAAAACCGTGTTTTTATCTACACACATTATGCAAGAGGTAGAAGCTATGTGTGACCGCGTGATTATTATTAATAAAGGCGAAATTGTTGCCAATAAAAAATTATCAGAATTACGAGATGGACAAGAACAAGTTGTTGTTGTTGAGTTTGACTATCGTGTTGAAGATGCCTTTTTATTAAAATTACCTCATGTAAAAAAGGTTACTAATACTTTCGATTTTATATACGAAATTACGTTTTCTACAACAAAAGATATGCGTTCTCGCGTTTTTGATTTTGCTCATGATAATGAGTTAAAAATTCTTCAGTTAAACCAAAAGAATGCTAGTTTAGAAAGTATGTTTAGAGATTTAACGTCTTAGTTTTAATGATAGAAAGTATTGTTGAGTTTATTGTTGAAGTTCTTATTGAATCTATAGTTTATAGTTTTCCTAAGTATTTAGGTGCTTGCCTAAAATGGGTACTATATCTCGGTAAAAAGAGTTTTAAAGATATACTAGATGAATCTTGGAACCGTAGAATAGGAGCATCAATTATATTACTAATTGTAAGTGCTCTAATTTTTATAGTTTATTAATAAAATGAAACGCTTTTCTCTTTTATTAGCAATTGTATCTATACCTTTTTTTATAGTTATACTTATTAATGAAACAAGAGAAACGCCTAGTAATTCTATAAACAGAGAATACTGCACTAGAGCATGCCATAATAAAGGTTGTATTCATTTTAATGAACTGTTAAAAAATGATAATCAATCTTCTTTTGCAACTAGACATTTTGATATTTACAAAAAGAATATTGCATGGCTAAAGCAAAATCCTTTTAAGTTTAGTTATGCACAAATGAACTTATTACTATATGTTATTATATTTCCTATAGTTTCTATTTTTCTTTTATGGCGATTAACTAAAAGACTACCTAAATCTAAATCATGACAAAAATTGTAAAAGATATATACTGGTACTTTACAGATTTCTGTATTAACGCCGCCAACCTTTTAGGTATTACTTATGTGGAATTTAATTTTTGGTTGTTTATAATACTCTTTCCTTCAATTATAATATTACTAATACTTTTAAATATTTTTAAAACACAGATTTTAAAGTTATTCAAAAATAACACGCCCATTAAATAATTCTGAAATATCTACTGTAGGAGGTGTATTAGTTACAATTACATTTCCTGTACTTACTAATTTTGCATCTAAGGCTACTTGAGGTGTAACTATAATATCGTTCGTTCCTCTATGAAAAATTGAAACATTATCTGCCAGTAAGTTTCTACCTTCAAATCGTCCATCACCTGATGCATGAGAAATTCTTAAATTGGTAGTATTACCGCTAACGTAGGTTGTTGTTAAATTATTAATCGTTACTCTTAAATTAACGGTATTAACTTCAACATTAAAAATACCTACATTATGGAAATCCCCAGAATCATCTTCAGATATTAAATGTAAGCTTTCATAGTTTAAAACCCCATTACTTCTTACTGTAAACTGACTACTATTTCTAACTTTAGTTAAGTTGGGCGCAGTAACAAATATTTTTGTTATACCATAGTCTCTAGTAAAATTACAGCCATTATTATCTTTTAATAACAATTTTCCATTTTCTACTTTAATATCAATATCGCTCATTAAAAACTCTCCCGTTTCAACGGTTACATTTTGCGTAGCTCCTTCTGTAACAATCAACTCAATATTTTCAAAAACTATAATCTCTGTAAAATCGGTTACATTAAATTCTTTTTGAATAATATCTCCTGCATTTTGAAAACAATCTGGAGCATTTTCGCTATTACAACTTACTAATAGTAATATTGTTAATGTGTATAATATTTTTCTCATAGTTTATAGTCTTACTCCTATTCCAAATTCTACTGCTTCTGCTTTTGCTGCATGCGATTTTAAGGTTAACGCTCCAAAAAACTTACTTCCAAAATAACGTTTTAGTCCTATTCTACTATACATTCTTCCTTCGAAATCGAATGGGTAATACACATAGTATCCTAATTGGGTAATTAAAGAGGTTTTGCTTATAAATAATTCGTGACCAGCAAAAACGCCTACTCGTTTATAATCTTCATCGCCACTAACATTATCTAACGGAAAGGCTACAGCATTATAACGAATATGTGTTTTTAGAAAATTTGAAAAGAACACATCTGTTCCTAATTGTATTGCGGATTTTCTATTTAAACGCTTATCTGCATAGGCCGAAAAAATATAGAAGGCATACTGTCCAGAGTTAATTACATCACTTTCATTTACTCCAGATCTAAAGGCTAAATTGTATTTTATTTTTTCTGTAAACTTTTTATCTTCTGTTGAAGCTATATACTCTGGTTTGTTATCTACATCTAACACATAGTTAGTTCCTATATTAAAGGTTAAACTATTTATAGAGCTATTTGGCGCTTTTACATTAGCATTAGAATAATGTATAAGTGAGATTCCTGCTTGTAATCCAAATCCTTTAAATATATTTTCTTTTTTATAGTTAAGCATCACATAAGTAGAGCTTAACAAATGGGTACCAAAAGCAGTGTTTCTAAAGTTTGTTTCTTTATCGTATGGGTTAGTATTATAGGCTATCCCTTGCCCAATACGAAACATTAAATTACGTTTAAAAAAATAGAAGTTATAATGCGCATAGACTCCAAAATTATCACCTAAAAACTCATTTTTTAAATCTTGATAAATAAAAGATGCTCCATAATCTGGATAATTGTAACGGCTTTCCCAAGCTTCTTTTCCAAATGTTTTTTGGTTATAACTTAATATCACTCCGGTTGGATGCCCTGTTATTAAGTGAGCAATATCTGAGTTATGTTCTGTAATATTTCCGTAGAAAAAATTAACATCTAACCCAAACGGATTCTTATCGTCTTGTGCATTTAAGAATAAACAGCATAACAAGAGAATACAGCTTAAAAAGTATTTCATTAATCAATTTAATTAGGCTGCAAATGTAAACTAAAATATATTGAGTTAGAAAATTTTAAGTTTTTCAATCAAACAGCGGAGACGACAAATAACGATCTCCTCTATCGCAAATAATAGCTACAACGACACCTCTATTAATAGTTTCTATGAGTTTAAGTGCTGTAGCTACTGCCCCTCCACTGCTCATACCTGCAAATATGCCTTCTTCTTTAGCCAAGCGTTGCGTCATTAATGTAGCTTCGGTTGCATTAACCTCAATAATACGGTCTACTTTTTCTCTATTAAAAATACTTGGCACATAATCTGGCGACCATTTTCTTATGCCTGGTATTTTAGAACCATCTTCTGGTTGTGCTCCTATAATTTGAATATTTTTGTTTTGTTCTTTTAAAAAAGTTGAGGTCCCCATTATGGTTCCTGTGGTTCCCATTGCAGATACAAAATGGGTAATTTCTCCATTAGTATCTTTCCATATTTCTGGGCCTGTTGTTTTATAATGTGCTTTCCAATTATCGTTATTTTCAAATTGATTTAATAGCACATAGCCTTTGTCATCTCTCATTTTAAATGCAACATCTCTTGCTCCTTCTATTCCTTTATTTATAGAGGTTAAAATAACTTCTGCTCCATAAGCTCGCATTGTTTTTACACGCTCTTGGGTTGCATTTTCTGGCATTATTAATGAAATATTTAAACCAAATAATCGTGCTACATATGCTAATGCAATTCCTGTATTTCCGCTTGTGGCTTCAACTAAATGCCCTCCTTTTTTTATGATTCCTCTATTTACAGCTTGAGCAATCATATTATAGGCTGGCCTATCTTTAACACTTCCGCCTGGGTTATTACCTTCTAACTTTAAATACAATTTAACGTTTGGTTTGGTTACCAAATGTGCTGCTTCTACTAACGGTGTATTCCCAATTTGTTTTAAAATGCTCATGTTTTTATGTGTTAGTAATTTTTATATCCGATTTATAAGTTACTATTGAGTTTTTGGGAATAGATTTAGTAATCCAGACATTGGCTCCTATGATACTATTTTCACCTATTACTACAGTTCCTCCCAAAATAGTCGCATTGGCATAAATAGTAACATTATTATTTATTGTTGGATGCCTTTTAGTATTACTTAGTGTTTTTTCTACTTTAATGCCTCCAAGTGTAACGCCTTGGTATATGGTAACATTGTTTTTAATTATTGCTGTTTCTCCTATAACTACGCCAGTTGCATGATCTATAAAAAAAGAATCTCCTATAGTTGCGCCTGGATGGATATCTGTTCCTGTAACACCATGTGTATATTCACTTATCATTCTTGGTAAAATAGGAATATTTAATTGCCATAATATATTGCTTATACGGTACATTGTTATTGCATAAAACCCTGGGTATGCTAAATAGACTTCTTTAATGCTTTTTGCTGCTGGGTCGTTTTTATATGCTGCTTCGGCATCTAACTCCAACTTTGGCCTTAACTGTTTAAGTGCTTCTACAAATTGTTGCCATTTACTATTACAAATACCACAGCTTAATGTTTGCGAAACATAAAAAAAAGTTGTTTTTATGGCGGGTATTAATTGCTCTTGTTCTTTTGGAGATTCTAGAGTATAATAAAACAACTCCTTAGCTAATTCTTCTACTTGCTCTTTAAATCTAAATGGAATACTTATGGTTTCTATAGCCATGAGATACGCTCTATGTTATACTTCGGGTGCTAATTCTATTTCTAATTCATGTAATGCTTCAGTAATAGGAAGTTGACAACTTAATCGACTATTATTTTGCACGTTAAATGCTTCTGCTAACATAGCATCTTCTTCGTCTTCCATTATATTAAGTTTATGGTTAGATGTTACATAACATTGGCAGGATGCGCACATGGCCATACCGCCACAGACACCAATTGTTCCTTCTGGCTCTATCTCGTATGACTTTACAATCTCCATAACATTCATAGCCATATCTGTAGGTGCTATAACGGTATGTTTTTCTCCTTTTCGGTCTGTTATATATAATGTAACGTCTTGCATTATACTATAGCTTTTACTACCGCTTTTGGTGATTCTTTACGCGTTCCATCAAACCCATTTATCCCACTTACTGTTGTGTATTTTAAAACAAACTTTTTACCTGGGTTTAATAGTTTATAAGCCGATTGGCACATTAACGTTGCCTCATGAAACCCACAAAGAATTAATTTTAATTTCCCTTCATACGTATTAACGTCTCCTATAGCATATATGCCTGGAATATTAGTTTGATAGTCTAATGTGTCTACTTTAATTGCGTTTTTCTCTATTTCTAATCCCCAATTACTTATCGGGCCTAGTTTTGGTGACAGCCCGAAAAGAGGAATAAAATAATCTGCTTCTATATCTATTTGTTTTCCTTCTTTAATTACTGAAACGCCTTCTAGGTAATTTTCTCCTTTTAAGGTAGTAACTTCTGCTGGTGTTATTAAATTAATTTTATTTAACAACTTTAATTCTTGTACTTTTTCTACAGAATCTAATGCCCCTCTAAATTCATTTCTTCTATGTACTAAAGTCACCTTTGAAGCGATGTCTGCTAGAAAGATACTCCAGTCTAAAGCAGAGTCTCCTCCACCTGCTATAACTACTTTTTTATTACGGTATACTTCTGGGTCTTTAATAAAGTATGCTACGCCTTTATCTTCGTATTTCTCTATTCCTTCTATTTGCGGTTTTCTGGGTTCAAAACTTCCTAAGCCACCCGCAATAGCAACTATAGGCGCATGGTGTTGTGTGCCTTTATTTGTGGTTACTATAAAGCTACCGTCTTCTTGTTTTTCTATTGTTTCGGCGCGTTCACCTAAAGTAAATCCAGGTTGAAATTGCTTTCCTTGTTCTAATAAGTTAGCTGTTAAATCTCCAGCCAATATTTCTGGAAATCCTGGAATATCGTAAATAGGTTTTTTAGGATATAATTCTGAACATTGTCCTCCTGCTTGCGGTAAGGCATCAATTAAATGGCATTTTAATTTTAACAAACCTGCTTCAAATACAGTAAATAGCCCTGTTGGTCCTGCTCCAATTATTAGTATATCTGTTTTAATCATGTTTTATATTTTTTCTACTAATCCTTTAGTAAATTCATTTAAAGTTTCTACTTTTTGTTCAAAATCTCCTTTTATTGTTTTTCTATAGCGATTAAGGTTTTTAACTAAGTCATCTATATTTTCTGGCATCACGTCTTCAAAAAACTGCCGTAAGCGTTTGGCTGTAGTAGGCGATTTGCCATTTGTAGAAATAGCAACTTTTACATTCCCTTTGGTTACAATACCTCCCATATAAAAATCGCAATATGGCGGATTGTCTGCCACGTTAACTAATTTATCTTCTGCTCTGCAATCTGTATATACGGCTCTATTAATTTCAGGATTATCTGTTGTTGCTATTATAATATGCTTTCCTTGCAAATATTTTTTATTATAAGTATCTACAATTCGTTTTACATTGCCTGTGTTTGCTATTTCTATAGTTGTGTTTCTATACATTGGTGCAACCATAGTTATATTAGCATCGGGGCTAGACTTTAATAAAAACATCAGTTTTTCTTCGGCAACAAAACCTCCTCCAACTATTAAAACTTCTAAGTTTTTAAGTTTAAAAAAAAGAGGATATAAATTATTTCTTTCTTTTGTTTCCATTATACTAGAATTGGTTTTTTATTAGCGTCTTGTACTACTTTAGTTAATTCAACACGTTCTTTTACTACTTCTCCTATAATAATGATTGCTGGAGAGGATAGTTGCTGCTTTTTTACTATAGCTTCTATAGTGTTTATTTTACCTATTCCTATTTTTTCTTGTGGTGTTGTCCCATTTTGAATGATAGCTATGGCCTCGTTTTCTCTTCCTTCTGAAGTAAAAATCTTTACAATTTCAGATAGTTTCCCCATTCCCATTAATATTACAATGGTTGCTGTAGATTTTGCTGCAATGGCAATATCACCTGAAATTTTATGTGATTTTGTTGTGCCTGTTATAACCCAAAAACTTTCTGATGCGTTTCGTTTTGTTAAAGGAATACCTTGGTAGGCTGGCACTGCTGCCGATGATGAAATACCCGGAACTACATAGATTTCTATACCAAATGATTTTGCGTAATCTATCTCTTCTGCCCCGCGACCAAATATAAAGGGATCTCCTCCTTTTAATCTAACAACATGCCCTTTTGTTAATGCACGTTGTACAATTAATTCATTTATTTGTTCTTGATGGTATGCGTAACACCCTTTTCGTTTACCAACAAAAATAAGCTCTGAATTTGCTGATGCATATTCTAACAATTTGCTATTTACCAGTGCATCATACAAAATAACATTAGCGTCTTGGATTGCTTTAATAGCTTTTAGAGTTATTAACTCGGGGTCTCCTGGCCCAGCACCAACAACTGTTAATCTTGAATTTTTCATACTTTTTTTCATTGAAAATTATGCTGTAGCAATATCTTTTTCTCTAAATATTTTTACTGTTTTCAAAAATGTTTCTGCACTTTCTATATAACTCAAGGCAAAATCTTTAGTTGGTGGAAATGCTTTTATTTGATAAACTAAATCTGAAAAAGAAACGCCTAGTTTTACCTTATTAGTGCTTACATATAATTCATCAAATTGACTAATAATATTAGCCTGCGTATTTGTTTTTATGTTTTCTGATAGTAGTATTGCTTTTGCAGAGTTTACCATTGAGCGGTAGGCTTCGTATATTGCTCCAGAATACACTTTGTTTGTATAGGCTATTTTTGCTTCTTCTATTTTTTCTTCGCTTTCTAAAAACAAGGTTGCTATTAAATCTATTACTACTCCTGCACATTCACCTATACCAATAGCTTTTATGTAGTTTTCTTCTGTTCCCCAATCAATAAAATCTTCTGGAGTAAGGTTATCTGTATTTGTTAAATCCTTTAATAGTTCGTAGAAGTATTTTTCTCCTTGTGTTTTATAGTAATCTACAAACAGTTTTTTGTTACTATTCGCCTCAAAATCATTAAGTACTCGCCTAAGTGCTTCTGGGCCTCTTCTACTCGGTATTTTTACAACTTTATCTGCAAAATTAGCTTTACCATCTCCTAAATTTCCTCCGCCTAAAAGGACCTGTAGCGCCGGAGCTACTAATTTGTTTTTGGTACGAATGGACATGCCTTGAAAACCAATATTTGCCATATTATGTTGCCCACAGGCATTCATACAACCACTAATTTTTATTACTAGATCTTTATTTTCTATATATTGTGGGTATTCGGTTTTTATTACCCGCTCTAATTCTTCGGCTATTCCTGTACTACTTGCAATACCTAAATTACATGTATCTGTACCTGGACAAGCTGTTATATCTACTGCTTTATTATAACCTAATTCTGTAAATCCTAATTTATTTAATTCTGTATAGAAAAAAGGTAATAAATCTTCTTTTACAAAAGGGATTAAAATATTCTGTCTTAAACTTAACCGTATCTCTCCTGCTGCATATTGCTCTACTAAATCGGCTAATAATCGTGCTTTGTCTGTATAAAAATCTCCAAGTAAGACTTTAATACCTATTGCAAAATAGCCTTCTTGCTTTTGAGGAATGACATTTGTTGACTTCCATATATTGAATGCATTAACATCTTGTATTTCTACTATTGGTGTTTCTACATCAACAGGTTTCGAAGTTTTATAATTGGATTCATTAATTGCTATTGTCTTAAATTCTATAGCATTTTGCTCTTCTTCTATTAGTGATTTAAAAGCCTCTAAACCAATATCTTTTAACAAAAACTTTAATCGTGCTTTTACTCTACTTTTACGTTCCCCATACCTATCAAAAACTCTTAGCACTCCTTCCATTAAAGGAATAATTTTATCTGAAGCTAAAAAACGATATAGCGTGTCTGCATGCCTTGGTTGAGAGCCCAAGCCACCACCTAACATAACTTTAAATCCTTTTACTCCATTTTCTATTTTTGCTATAAATCCTAAATCGTGCATGTAGGACAAACCTGTATCTTCTTCTGTGGCCGAAAAAGACACTTTAAATTTTCGTCCCATCTCTTGACAAACCGGATGTCTTAAAAAGAAGGAAAAAACAGCTTCTGCATATGGTGAAACATCAAAAGGTTCCTTTACATCTATTCCTGCTGTTTCACTTGCCGTTACATTTCTTACTGTGTTACCACAGGCTTCTCTTAATGTTACATTATCTCGTTCTAATTCTGCCCATAATTCTGGTGTGCGATTTAAATCGACATAATGGATTTGTATATCTTGTCGAGTTGTAATATGCAGTCTACTACGAGAATACTCATCGGAAACCTCAGCTATTCTTCGTAACTGATGACTAAGTACTTTTCCGTACGGTAGTTTTATACGAATCATTTGTACTCCATGTTGGCGTTGTCCATAAACGCCTCTTGCTAAACGTAGACTTCTAAACTTTTCTTCGTCAATTTTTCCGTTTTGAAATAGCTCTATTTTATTGGCTAAATCTATGATATCCTTTTCTACTACAGGGTTTTCAATTTCTGTTCTAAAGCTTTGCATTATTTTGTTATTGAATAAACCCAGCTCCAACGGTGTTATTGGACTGCGAATCGATTAGTATAAATGAGCCATTTGTTCTATGTTCTTTAAAAGCGTCATAATAAACAGGTTTATTAAGCTTAAAAGATACTGTTGCTATATCATTCATTTGTAAAGCATTGACATCTTCTTCTATTCCAGAATAATCTGGATTTATTTTGTGGTGTATAGTATCTACTTTTGCCAAGACTTTATTAACACCGTGTTGTAGCACGTATTTTTCGCCTAATGTTAAGTTCTTAGAATCCATCCAAGATACTGTTGCTGTGAATTGTCTTTTTATTGTTGGCAAATCGTTTACCTTTACAATCATGTCTCCTCTACTAATATTTACATCATCTTGAAGTGTAATTAATACTGAAGAGCGTCTGGCTGCTGTTTCTACTTTTTTATCATAAAAGTGAATGTCTTTTATTTTAGATTTTGTTTGAGATGGTAATACAACTATGTCATCTCCTACGCTTAATTCGCCTCCATATACTTTTCCTGCATAGCCTCTAAAATCGTGGAATGCTGATGTTTTTGGTCGTATTACATATTGTACAGGAAATCTTGGGGTTCCTGTATTATATATGTCTTCGTTATTTATATTTTCTAAATACTCTAATAATGTATTACCAGAATACCATGGTGTGTTTTCAGATTTATTAACAACATTATCTCCTTTTAAAGCACTTACTGGAACAAACGTTATGTTTTGTTCTTTATAGTCTCTTTTACTCATTAATGCTTCAAAATCGGATTTTATAGCATTATATTTTTCTTCGGAGAAATCAACTAAATCCATTTTATTTATAGCTACTATAACTGTTTTTATTCTTAACAGATTATTTATAAAAAAATGGCGATTGGTTTGTTCTATTACTCCTTTTCTTGCATCTATTAATACTATTGCTGCTTGAGAGGTTGATGCTCCTGTAACCATATTTCTAGTATATTCTACATGGCCAGGGGTATCTGCAATAATGTAACTTTTATTGGTTGTAGAAAAGTAAATATGTGCTACATCTATTGTAATGCCTTGTTCTCTTTCTGCTACCAATCCATCTGTCGCTAAAGAAAAATCTAGATAGTCGTACCCTAGTTGTTTGCTCTTTTTTTCTATGGCTTCTAACTTATCTGTTGTTAATGATTTTGTATCATAAAGCAAGCGTCCAATTAAAGTGCTTTTACCATCATCTACGCTTCCTGCTGTTGCTATTTTTAAAACTTCCATTATATGTTTTTTGCCCATTAGCTTTTAAACTATTGGTTTTATTTTATTATTTTATTGAAGATTTCTATTGCTGGAAAATGCTGAATACTATTTTAAAAGTACCCCTGTTGTTTACGCTTTTCCATGGCTGCTTCAGAGCGTTTATCGTCTATTCTTGCGCCTCTTTCTGATATTGAAGAATTTCTTATTTCTTGTACTACTGTGGAGATATCTGCTGCATTTGATAATACTGCTGCTGTACAACTCATATCTCCTACGGTTCTAAAACGTACAACGCGGTCTTTAACTTCTTCATCTTCTTCTCTGTAAACAACATCATCATCTGCAGACCATATTAAACCGTCTCTTAAAAATGTTGCTCTAGTATGGGCAAAATATATTGATGGGATCTCTATTTGTTCTTTTTGAATATAGGACCATACATCTAATTCTGTCCAGTTAGATATAGGAAACACTCTTACATTTTGCCCGTGTTCTATTGCTCCGTTTAGCATATCGAATAATTCTGGTCTTTGATTTTTTTCATCCCATTGCCCAAAATCATCCCGTACGGAAAAAATACGTTCTTTTGCTCTTGCTTTTTCTTCGTCTCTTCTAGCGCCTCCTATGCATGCATCGAACTTAAACTCTTCTATTGCGTCTAATAGTGTTGTGGTTTGCAATACATTTCTACTAGAGTATTTTCCAGATTCTTCTCTTACCTTTCCTTGGTCTATAGAGTCTTGAACATTTCTAACAATTAATTCTAAATCTAATTCTTTAACTAGTCGATCTCGAAATGCTATAGTTTCTGGGAAATTATGTCCTGTATCTATATGCATTAAAGGAAATGGAATTTTTGCTGGGTAAAATGCTTTTTGAGCCAACCTCACTAAAGTTATTGAGTCTTTTCCTCCTGAAAACAGGAGTACTGGTCTTTCAAATTGAGCAGCTACTTCTCTTATTATATAAATAGCTTCATTTTCTAACGGGTTTATACTTGCTGTATCTTTCATCTTTTTTTATGCGTGTAAACCGCACTCTCTATTTTCTAGTTGTTTTGTTGGATCGTAATATTTAAATTCATTTGGCAGCTTATGTGTTTCTAGATACTCATCTAACTCTTCATCTGTATAGTTATAAAACGGACTCACTTTAAGCACTCCATTTTTGTCTTGAGATATTATATTTATACTGTCTCTAAAAGAGGTTTGGCCTCTACGCAAGTTTGTAAACCAAACATCTGGTTTATGATCTTCCATTGCTCTTTTAAAGGGTTCTAGCTTAACTTGTTCGGTAAAAATTTTATGGTTTGATTCTTCTACACTTGGTATTCCTAAAACAACATCTCTGTGTGCTGTTGTTTGTTTAGGTACATATAGTTTTATATTGAGGTTTAATTGTTTTATAAGTACTTCTGCATGTTTATAGGTATTTGGGGTATTATATCCTGTATCGCACCAAATCACTTTTATGTCTTTTTTTACAGCACTCGTTATATTTAAAATTGCTGCTTCGTAAGGTCTAAAGTTTGTAGTTACTATAGGTTTTTTAGCAAAACCAATTGCCCATTGTACTATTTGTAAAGGTGTTTTACTTTCTAGTGTTTTATTTACTTTATCTATATCTAACGTCATTATTTCCCCCATTTTATTTTATTCCATGCACGTTCATGAAAGAAGTACAACACTAATTTTGATATTAATTCTATAACGCCTATTGAAAACGCTAATGCCAAAGTGCCCGTTATTATGTAAGAGATTACAACTGTAGCTATGGTTCCCACAACTCGCCAACTAATTGTTTTTACTAGACTTCTCTTTAATTTTTCTTCTGAGATATTTTTTTTCACTTCTACATCTCTATTCATTTCTAAAGCAGTATTCATATTATAAAATATTTTAATTCCTATTTACCCTATCAACTTACTAGGATAATGATGCAAACATATAAATTATACTTATATAAACCTAAGGTTTAGTAAAAAAGCATTGTTAAAAATTTATAAATCTGCTAAATCTGCTAATGTTGTATTTCTGAAAATCTCTAATGAGTTATCTCTTACCTGAATCATTAAACGATGTACTGCACATGCATTTTCATCTGGACAGTCGTCACATTTTTCATAAAAATTTAAACTCACACATGGCACCATTGCTATTGGTCCTTCTAAAACCCGCATTACATTAGCCATATTAATTTCTTTAGGTTCTTTTAGCAGGTAATATCCTCCTCCTTTACCTTTTTTAGAGCCTAAAAGCCCATTTTTACGTAGTGTTAGCAAAATACTTTCTAAAAATTTAAGGGAGATACTTTCTTCTTTAGAAATGGTTGCGATTTGAACTGGCGTTCTATCTTCTTGTTTCGCTAAATATACAATAGCCTTTATTCCGTATTTTGTTTTCTTTGAAAGCATACGGACAAAATTAATACTTTTTAACGACTTAAAACAATTGAGTCGCAATTGCTTTAATATTATCACTTTTCCCCATAGAGTAATAATGTAATACAGGAATGCCTTTCTTTTTTAAAGCTTTAGATTGCTCTATACACCATTCTATCCCAACTTGTCTTACTTGCTTATTGTCTTTACATTTAATAATGTCTTGTATTAAAGCTTCTGGTAAATCTACATGAAAGCGGTGTGGTAATAAGTTTAACTGCTTTTTTGTTGCTATTGGTTTTAAGCCTGGAATTATTGGTACAGTAATGCCTTCTGCTCTACATTTATCTACAAAATCGAAATACTTTTGATTATCAAAAAACATTTGAGTGACGATATACTCTGCTCCGTTTTTTATTTTCTTTTTTAAAAAATGAATGTCACTGTCTAGACTAGGTGCTTCCATATGCTTTTCTGGATATGCACCTACACCTATGCAAAAATCGGTAGGGGAACAGTTTTGTAATTCTTCATCTAAATACGTAGATTTATTTAAGTCTGAAATTTGCGAGACTAGCTCACTGGCATAACTGTGTCCTTCTTTTTCTGGTGTAAAATAGGTTTCATTTTTTACTGCATCTCCACGCAGAGCCATAACATTATCTATTCCTAAAAAATCTAAATCTATTAAAAAGTTTTCTGTATCTTCTTTTGTAAATCCGCCACATAATATATGAGGAATGGCATCTACACTGTACTTATTTTGAATGGCTGCACATATACCAACTGTTCCTGGGCGCTTTTTTACAATTTGCTTTTTAAGTAATCCGTTTCCAAAATCTTTGTATATGTATTCTTCTCTATGGTATGTTACATCTATAAATGGAGGATTAAACTCCATTAATGGGTCTATATTATCAAAAATAGACTGAATATTCTGCCCTTTTAAAGGAGGTAAAATCTCAAACGAAAATTGTGTTTTCCCGTTTGCTTGTTTTATATGTTCTGTGACTTTCATATTTATATTCGCTTGCGCGTACTCTTTTTTTTAGTTTTAAATAAGGTAAGCGACTATTAAAGCTAATGTGGTTAACAATAATATTTGTAGTACAAACCTTATTTCTAATTTGTGCTTTTTCATTTAACTTGTACGTTCTTTGCTAGGTCCCTACCAAATTGGGGTTTAACCATTTTCTAGCCATAGCGTCTGTTACTGCTCTTCTTTTAGCGTAATCTTTTAATTGGTCCTCTTTAATTTTTCCTAACCCAAAATATTTTGCTTCTTTATTTCCAAAATAATAACCGCTAACACTAGCTGCGGGCCACATGGCTAAACTTTCGGTTAGTTTTACACCTATGGTTTCTTCTACTTTTAATAGTTTCCAAATTGTTGTTTTTTCTAAATGGTCTGGACAAGCTGGATAGCCTGGCGCTGGCCTAATACCTTTATAGTTTTCTTTTATTAACTCGTTATTTGTAAGGTTTTCATTCTGGTCATAGCCCCAATGTTTGGTTCTTACTTCTTTGTGTAAATATTCTGCAAAAGCTTCTGCTAATCGATCGGCCAATGCTTTTATCATAATAGAATTATAATCGTCATTTTCTTTTTCAAATTGATCTGCCAGTGCTTGGGTTCCAAAGCCTGTACTAACACAAAAGGCGCCTATATAATCTTGAATACCTGTTTCTTTTGGCGCTATAAAATCTGCTAATGCATGGTTAGGTACTCCTTCTCGCTTTTTAAGTTGTTGACGAAGTGTTAAAAATTTATATTGCTCTTTTTCTTCTTCTTCATATTTTTCAACTTCAATATCATCATCATTTACTGTATTGGCTGGAAATAACCCGAAAACAGCTTTTGCTTTTAATAGCTTTTCGTTAAATACTTTTTTAAGCAGTTCTTGTGCATCTGCAAATAATTCTGTGGCTTGCTTTCCCACAATTTCATCTTTTAAGATATCTGGGTACTTGCCATGTAGATCCCAACTTCTAAAAAACGGTGACCAATCTATATAGGCCTCTAGCTTGGTAATATCGAATTCCTGAATGGATTGAATGCCTATTGTTTTGGGTTTTACAATTTCGGTTGTATTCCAATCTATTTTATATTTTCTTTTTCTTGCTTCTTCTATTGAGATATAGGTTTTAGTTTTGCCTCTTTTTAAAAATTTATCCCGAAACTCATCATAGTTCTTTTTCAACTCAACAACATAGGCATTTGCTGTTTTTTTATTTAATAAATCGCCAACAACGGTTACTGCTCTAGAGGCATCATTTACATGTACTACTGCATTTTTATATTGTGTATCTATTTTTACAGCTGTATGTGCTTTGGATGTGGTTGCGCCTCCTATTAATAACGGCACTGAAAAGTTTTCTCTCTCCATTTCTTTTGCCAAATACACCATTTCATCTAGCGATGGTGTTATTAATCCACTCAATCCAATAATGTCTACATTTTCTTTTATAGCGGTTTCAATAATTTTTTCTGGCGGTACCATAACACCTAAATCTACGATCTCGTAATTATTACATCCTAAAACTACACTTACTATATTTTTCCCTATATCGTGTACGTCTCCTTTTACGGTAGCCATTAAAACTTTACCTAAGGCTTGTTGTTTTTCTCCTTTTTCGGCTTCTATAAAAGGGTTTAGGTAGGCCACCGCTTTTTTCATAACTCTTGCAGATTTTACTACTTGTGGTAAAAACATTTTACCGCTTCCAAATAAATCTCCTACCACATTCATTCCTGTCATTAAATGGCCTTCTATTACATGAAGTGGTCTTTCTGCATTTTTACGCGCTTCTTCTGCATCTTCTACTATATAGGTATCTATTCCTTTTACTAAGGCATGTGTTATTCTTTCTTGCAGGGGCAGATTCCTCCATTCTAAAACCTTTTCATCATCTTCTTTTACCTTTCCTTTTACGGTTTCGGAAAACTCTAATAAGCGTTCTGTGGCATCTTCTCGCCTATCTAAAATAACATCTTCTATATATTCTAATAAGTCTTTAGGAATATCATCATACACTTCTAACATGGTAGGGTTAACAATCCCTATATTCATTCCGGCTTGAATGGCATAGTATAAAAATACAGAGTGCATTGCTTCACGCACCGTATTATTTCCTCTAAATGAAAACGATACATTACTAACGCCTCCACTTACGCTTACATGTGGTAAATTTTCGCGTACCCAGCGAGTTGCTTCTATAAAATCTATAGCATTTTTTCTGTGCTCCTCCATTCCTGTTGCTACAGGAAAAATATTTAAATCGAAAATAATGTCTTCAGGAGCAAAACCTACTTTATCTACTAATACTCTGTATGATCGTTCTGCAATCTCAATTCTACGCTGGTAATTATCTGCTTGCCCGACCTCATCAAAAGCCATCACTATAACAGCGGCCCCATAGCGTTTTATTTGTGTTGCTTCCCAAATAAACTTGTCTTCTCCTTCTTTTAAGCTTATAGAGTTTACAACACATTTTCCTTGTACTACTTGCAATCCTGCTTCAATAATTTCCCATTTAGAGCTATCTATCATTATGGGTACTCGGCAAATATCTGGTTCGGCTGCTATTAAATTTAAAAAACGAACCATGGCTTCTTTTCCATCAATTAAGCCATCATCCATATTAATATCGATAATTTGTGCTCCTCCTTCTACTTGATGGCGTGCTATAGCTAATGCCTCATCAAATTTTTCTTCTTTTATTAAGCGTAAAAATTTACGGGATCCTGCTACATTAGTACGCTCTCCTACATTTATAAAATTACTTTCTGGCGTAATTATCAATGGTTCTAAACCTGATAATTTTAAATATTTAACATCGTCCATTACCTTCCTATTTGTCTTGGCTTATATTTAGCGG
Source organism: Pontimicrobium sp. MEBiC06410 (assembly GCF_053601615.1). Classification (NCBI taxonomy): domain Bacteria; kingdom Pseudomonadati; phylum Bacteroidota; class Flavobacteriia; order Flavobacteriales; family Flavobacteriaceae; genus Pontimicrobium; species Pontimicrobium sp. MEBiC06410. The sequence goes on along the minus strand of NZ_JBSHNT010000154.1, from coordinate 14,767 downwards.
CCAAATCTGCAATTGCCGAAATATGTTCTGGTGTTGTACCACAACAACCTCCTATAATATTTATTAAATCCTTCTCTAGGTATGCTTCTATTTGCTTTGCCATTTCTTCTGCTGTTTCATCATACTCTCCAAAAGCATTAGGTAGCCCTGCGTTGGGGTGTGCTGAAACAGCAAATTTTGTTTTAGAGGCTATAGCTTCTAAGTGTGGTTGTAATAAATTGGCTCCCAATGCACAATTAAATCCAACAGATAATAGAGGGATATGGGATATAGATATTAAAAAAGCTTCTGCTGTTTGCCCAGATAGTGTTCTACCACTCGCATCTGTAATTGTTCCGCTTAGCATTACGGGCACTTCTATTTTACGTTCGTCTTTAACTTCTTCTATAGCAAACAAAGCAGCTTTTGCATTTAGTGTATCGAATACTGTTTCTACTAATAATATATCTGCTCCGCCATCTAGTAATGCTTCTATTTGCTGTTTATAGGCTATTCTTAATTCATTAAATGTTACTGCTCTATAGCCTGGGTCGTTAACATCTGGCGACATACTGGCTGTTCTGTTGGTAGGGCCAATACTTCCTGCTACGTAACGTGGTTTTTCAGGTGTTTTCTTTGTAAATTCATTAGCGACTTGTTTTGCTATTTTTGCGGATTCGTAGTTTAACTCGTATACCAAGTCTTCCATATCGTAATCTGCCATAGCAATGGTAGTTCCAGAAAAGGTATTGGTTTCTATAATATCTGCTCCTGCTTCAAAATATTGTTTATGAATTTCTGCAATGGCTTGCGGTTGTGTTAAAGACAACAAATCATTGTTACCTTGTAAGGGTGTTGGATAGTCTTTAAACCGTTCGCCACGAAAATCTTCTTCTGTAAAATTATAGCGTTGCAACATAGTCCCCATAGCACCATCTAACACTAATATTCTTTTTTTTATGTCCTCGTTTATAGTACTCATTCCTTATTTGTATTTAATTTAAAACACCGCTTTTACCTTACTAATGTTCTAATGCTTGTTTTAAATCATTAATAATATCATCTACATGTTCTAAGCCTACTGAGACTCTAACTAATCCTCCTGTTATTCCTGTTTGTAATCTATCTTCTTCAGATAGTTTTGCATGTGTTGTAGAGGCTGGATGTGTTACTATCGTTCTGGTGTCTCCTAAGTTTGCAGATAACGATAACAACTTAATAGCGTTTAAAAATCGTCGTCCTGCACTAACACCTCCTTTTACTTCAAAAGCAACAACACTACCTCCTAACTTCATTTGTTTTTTTGCTAATTTGTATTGCGGGTGCGACTTTAAAAATGGATATTTTACTAGGTTTACTTTATCATGACTTTCTAAAAAAGTCGCCACTTTTAATGCATTTTCACAATGCTTGTCTACTCTAACCGGTAGGGTCTCTAAACTTTTGGATAATACCCAAGCATTAAATGGTGATAATGCTGGCCCTGTATTTCTAGAAAATAAATAGATTTGCTGTATTAAATCTGCTTTACCAACGGTTACTCCTCCAAGAACTCTGCCTTGTCCATCTATTAGTTTTGTTGCAGAGTGTATTACTAAATCTGCTCCAAATTTTATGGGTTGTTGTAAATAGGGTGTTGCAAAACAGTTATCTATTATTAGTATTAAATTATGCTTTTTTGCTATCTGTCCTAATCGTTCTAAATCTAATATGTCTACTGCTGGATTTGTTGGGCTTTCTGCATATAACACTTTTGTATTAGTTTGTATTAAGCTTTCTATTTTATCTATTTCATCCAACTTGAAATAGCTTGTAGAAATGTTCCATTTTGGCAATATATTATTGTACATGGTTTGTGTTGAACCAAATACATTTCGTGAGGATACAATATGGTCTCCTGAATTTAATAATGCTGCAAAGGTTGAAAACACAGCAGACATACCCGTTGCAAATGCATAACCGCGTTCGGCACCTTCCATTTTACAAATTTTTTCTATAAACTCTGAGGTGTTAGGGTTAGAGTAACGGCTATAAATATTACGTTCTTTTTCGTCTGCGAAAGAGGCTCTCATGTCTTCTGCGTCTTCAAAAACGTAACTAGAGGTTAAGTATAACGGATTGGAATGTTCTAAGTATTGCGATCGCTCTATTTGTGTGCGTATGGCTTGGGTTTCAATATTTTTAGTGCTCATGGTTTTTAGTTGGTTTTAGTTGTTTTTTTCTGTTAATCGTAAAACATCCCCAAAAACGCCTCTAGCTGTTACTAATGCGCCTGCGCCTGCGCCTTGAATTACAATAGGGTTTTCGCCATAACTTTCTGTATATATTTCGAAAATAGAATCGGCTCCTTTTAAGGCACCTAATGGTGATTGTTTTGGCACAGACACTAATTTCACGTCTAACTTTGCTCCTTTTTCGTCTGCTAAATCGCCATGTAAGTCTCCTATATATCGTAATACATGATTATCTTTTTGTGCTTCTTTTTTGTCTTGAAAAACAGTATTCATCTCTTCAAACGATTGTAAAAAGTCTTCTGTTTCTATAGTTCTTAATTGTTCTGGGATTAAATTTTCTATAGTAACATCACTCAATTCGTTATGTAAATCCAATTCTCTTGCTAGAATTAAAAGTTTTCTAGCCACATCGTTACCACTTAAATCTTCTCTTGGGTTGGGTTCTGTGTAGCCTTTATCTAAGGCTTGTTGTAACACTGTAGAAAAGGGGATATTTTCAGCTGAAAATGTATTAAACAAGTAACTTAATGAGCCTGAAAACACCCCTCTAATTCTTACAATATTTTCTCCTGATAGATGTAGTAATTTTATGGTATCTATTAATGGTAAACCCGCACCTACATTGGTTTCGTATAAATACGATTTTTGGTACTTAGCTAAGGTTTCTCTTAATGTTTTATAAAAGTTAAAATCTATTGTATTTGCTATTTTATTAGAGGATACTAGATCGAAACCTTTTTCTACTAATTGTATATAGTTGGATACAAATTCTAGACTTGATGTATTATCTATTGCTATTAAATTCTCTAAATGATTTGCTTTTGCAAATGCATATACATCTTGTATTGTATAGTTTTGGCCTTGTGTTTCTACTTCCTCTTTCCAATGTTCTGTAATTCCGTTTTTATTAAAAATGGCTTTTTTAGAATTGGCTATTGCAAAAATATTAAGCTTTACTCCTTTTCGTTTTTCTATTTCGTTAGCAGAATTTATTATTTGATTAATTAAAGCTGTCCCTACCAAACCATGTCCAAAAATGGCTAAGTTTATTTTTTTAGAAATTCCAAAAATCTCTCCATGTATTACATTTACAGCTTTATGTAATTGTACTTTTTTAACAACTATACTTACGTTTTCTCCAGTAACTGTATTATTAAATAATAGTGGTGTTACTTGGTTTTTTATAAGCGCATTAAAGGGTTTATGAAACGTACTTAGCTCTTGCCCCACAATAGAGACTACAGACACGTCGTCTATAACACTAATTTTATTAATGTCTTGAGAGTAAAAATCGTTTTCAAACTCTTGTTCTAGTGCAATAACTGCTTTAGCTGCTTTTTTAGCGTCTATAACTAAGCCTATACCGCGTTCTGAAGAGCCTTGAGATATTATACTTACACTAATATTTTGAGCGCTTAATGCTTTAAAAATTCTAGCATCTACTCCAACTTTACCCAATAACCCTCGTCCTTCTATGTTTATTAATGCAACATTGTCTAGTACCGATAAAGAACGGATTCCCTTAGAATTACTTTTTGAGGTTATAATGGTTCCTTTATCTTCTGGGTTAAATGTATTTAATATACGAAGTGGAATATTTTTTTCTATTAATGGAATAATCGTTTTAGCGTGTAATATTGTTGTTCCAAAATTGGCTAGTTCATTAGCTTCTGTAAACGATAATCGCTCAATTTTTTTTGCATCTGGTACTAAATCTGGATTGGCTGTATAAATACCATTTACGTGTGTATAATTTTGCAACTCTTCTGCATCTAGATAGTTTGCTAATAACGATGCTGTGTAGTTACTTCCATTACGTCCTAAGGTTGTTGTTTTATTATCCTTATTAGAGGCTATAAAGCCTGTAACAATGTTTACCGTTGTTCCATTATTTTGCTTAAAATAATCGACAACATTTTTTTTAGACACCCCTTCTATTGGTTTTGCATTGCCATAGTTATCATCTGTTTTTATTAATGTTCTAGCGTCTGTTGCTTTGGCATTTATATTTTTACTTCTTAGTAATGCAGAAATTAATTTAGCAGAAATTAACTCGCCTTGTGCTAAAACCTCATCTTTAATTTTCTGGCTATAGTCGCCTAATAATTGTACGCCTTCAAACAAACTATCTAACCTAGAAAACTCATTAGATAAATCTGTATTGGCTAATAAATTCTGGTAGTTTTTAAAGGCTTCTAATTGTTCTATATAATTTTTGTTTTCTACTGCTTTTTCTAAAATTAACTCCAGTTCGTCTGTAGCTTTTCCTCTAGCAGAAACAACAACCGCTATTTTTTCGTTGTCTTTTACTTTATTTTCTATAATAGAAATTACTCGGTTTAAACCTTCTCCATTGGCTAAAGATTTACCTCCAAATTTTAATATTTTCATTTTTCTCTCTTTTGAGTTTACTCTAAAAATGGGAGCTATAATTTTTTCAAGTTGTTCAAACTCTATTAAAAAAGCATCATGCCCATGTATAGAATTTATCTCATTATAAGTTACGTTAGTATGTGTTAAGGCTAATTGTTTTTGCGTTTCTCTATTTTCTTCTGCTGTAAAAAACAAATCGGAATCAACCGCTATAATGGTTATTTTAGATTGAATAGTGTCTAAAACATTTGCATTTGCACCTCTGTCTTTAGTGACATCTATTGTTCTTAACAATTGATTCATTAGTTTATAGGCAGACAACTGAAAACGTTCTTGTAGTTTTTTACCATGGTGTAGCAACCAACTTTCTACATTAAAAATTTGTAGTGCTTCATTTTTAGAGCGTTGAAAACGATGTTTAAACGATTCTGGTGTTCTATAACATAACATAGCATGCATTCTAGCATCATGAACGGGGTTACTAGAATTTACTAAAAACTGTTCTTGTATTTGGCAATTTGCCATTAACCAATCGGTAGATTTCCAATCGGTAGCCACAACAATTAAATGTGTTGCCAAATCTGGTTTTAATACTGCCATTTCCCATGCTATACCTCCTCCTAACGAACCTCCTATTATAGCAAAAAGCTTTGTAATTTTTAAGTGCTCTAATCCTAGAAGAAATATTTTAGCAATGTCTCTTGCTACAAATGCTTTATAGTTGTCTATAATAAAACCATCGTAACCATTACCAGGAATATTAAATGCTAAAACGGTGTACTTATTAGTATCTATAACTTTATTTGCTCCTACTAACTCGGTCCACCACCCGCCTTTTCCTGTAACATTACTATTACCTGTTAGTGCATGGTTTATTAGTACTATTGGTGCGCTAAATAATGGCTGCCCAAAACATTGATAAGAGAGCTTAAGGGTTGCCATAATATCTCCGTTTTGGGTACCAAAATCTGTTAGTGTTATGTGTTTTAAATTATCCATTATCTATTAGAAGTGTGCAGTATTATAGAACCATACGCCCTCAGGATAGGACGCATAGCTCTAATCAATCAACATTAACTAAGATTCTTGTGAGTTAAAATTTAAACCAGAACTGTTTTTTTAACTTTAGAAAAGGCTTCTTTTAAATCGGCTTTTAAATCTTCAATATTTTCTATACCTACAGAGAGACGAATTAAATCTTTTGTAACACCTGTAGTTTCTTGTGCTTCGTCACTTAATTGTTGATGTGTTGTACTTGCTGGGTGAATAATTAATGACTTTGTATCTCCAATATTTGCTAGTAGTGAAAATAATTTTGTGGAGTCTACTACTTTTTTTGCCGATTCGTAACCACCATCTAACCCAAAAGTAACAATACCACTTTGTCCATTAGGCAAATATTTTCTTGCTAAGTTTTTATATTTACTGGTTTCCAACCCTGGGTAATTTACCCATAGCACTTCGGGTTGTTCTTGCAACCATTTTGCTAGCGTTAATGCATTGGTACTATGCTTTTTAATACGTAGTTCTAATGTTTCTAATCCTTGAATAATTTGAAACGCATTAAATGGACTCAATGCCCCGCCGTAATCTCTTAAGCCTTCTATTCTTACTTTTGCTATAAATGCTGCGGCTCCTATGGTTTCGTTATAAATTAACCCATGGTATCCAGCAGAGGGTTCTGTAAATTCTGGGAATTTACCATTTGCCCAATCAAACGTTCCTGCATCTATAATAACACCGCCAAGTGCTGTACCATTTCCGTTAATGTATTTTGTTAAGGAGTGGATAACAATATTTGCACCATACGCTATTGGGTTTAATAAATACGGTGTTGCCACTGTATTATCTACAATTAATGGTACTTTGTAAGCTTTTGCTTCTTTAGATATAGCTTCTATATCTAACACATCTAGTTTAGGATTCCCTAGAGATTCTATAAAAAATACTCTTGTATTTTCTTGAGCTGCTGTTTTAAAATTTTCTGGGTTTGAAGGGTCTACAAATGTTGTGGTTATACCATGTCTTGGTAAAGTTACATTAAGTAAATTGTAGGTTCCGCCATACAAACTATTAGAAGCTACAATATGGTCCCCTGCCTTTAACAATGTTAGTAGTGTTGTTGCTATTGCAGAGGTTCCAGAAGCTGTTGCTACTGCTGCAATACCGCCTTCTAATGCCGCCAAACGTTGCTCTAAAATATCGTTTGTTGGGTTGTTAATTCTAGTATAAATGTTTCCTGGCTCTGCCAAAGCAAATAGATTTGCTGCATGGTCCGAGTCGTTAAACACGTATGCTGTAGATTGGTAAATAGGAACGGCTCTTGTTCCTGCATTTAGGTTGACATCATGTCCTGCGTGCAACGCTTTCGTTGCAAATTTTTGTGTACTCATTTTTCTAAGTTTTTGAGTTAATGATAAATTAAAACAAAAGCCAAATAAGCCTAGTTAAAGGCATACTTAATAGAAAAATGTTATAAGAAATTGCATAATTACAAATGAGTAATTATGTTGGGTTATCTATCTTAAATTAACGATAAATGGATCGTTACTTTAAGTAGAATTTAGCACCTACTTAATTGCTTAAGGGTTGCTAAGGCTTCAACGGGTCTATTCCCTCCACCTTTCTTGATAACATTTCAATATAGTTATTGAACTTTGTGAGTGCAAATATTGTAAAAAATATTTCTTACCTCCAAACAAAAACCGAAAAATTTTCAGAATAAAATTAAAAACTCAAAATAAACAGAAATAAAAACTACAAAAATAAATTATTACAAAATATATTTCATAACAACTATCGCGTTATCAATTAAAATAAAGTTATACTTTTAGGTAAACACAAGACAACGACACTTATTTTTTACTTTCTAAATATTTCGTTCTTATAATTTGGTCTACTGGTGTATTTTCTATTTTACTTTCTAGCCACGATATAATATCTAGATACAAAAAGGCTCTCCCCTCGTAAGGTCTATTTTCATATACTTTTAGTTTTTTAAGTAACACTTTAAAGGCCTTTTTTATATCGTGCGGGTACACATCCTGTAGCCCTCGAATAAATTTTATCATCTCTTTTTGCACCTCATGCAAATCGTTCATTTTAATTAAAAACTTATAAGTACTTCGCAATAAAGCTTCTAAATGGTAGTCTAGTCCAGCTTCGTAATGTGCTACAAGGTTTAGTACTCTAGAAAAACACAATAAATCCTCTCGCATTGTTAGGGTTTTATTAGAGATAATTTTATCCAAATAGTCTATAGTTTTTCTATTATTTCCAGATCCAAAATGTAAGCTTGCAAACTTATAGTAGAATATCATTGTATGGTGTTCGTCTATTCTGTTTTTATAGCAGATTAAATCGGCTTCCATTTTTGGTATTAATTCTAAGCCTTCCTTAAAAGTCCCATCTATAAAGTGTAAATTAATTTTATTTAAATTAATATATAAAAAAGCTAAAGCTTCTACGTTTTCATTTTTAGGCAAAGTGTTCTCTACAGTTATAAGCTCTAGTTGTTTTAGTACCTCTTTAAACTTGTCTCTATTTTTTAAGAAAAATAAAGCTTCTAATAAGTAGTTGTTTCCTTTTAGAAAGAATACTGGGTTTAAATGAATCATGTCTGGGTATTCATAAAATAAATTAACCCATTTAGAGGCATACTTATAACTATTTAAAAAATCTTGCATTAAAAGGCTGTACCACAAATAAGCATTATACAACCACAGTTTTTCTCTAAACCCAAGCGTCTTTATATTGTATTTTGGTAACCTTTCATTAAAATAATTTTTAACCCAAAGGCTCTCCTCCTCATTCTTTACATACCCTGTTTTTAATAACAACCCATATAATTGTAGTGATAGGTTAGACAGTTTACTAGACATAACATTAGCCGCACTAAGCTCTTTTGCTTGTATGGTAAGTTCGTCTGCTCTATTGCTTATACTTCTAGTAATGTATTGCGACTCTATTACTTTTTCGAGTTCTACAATCTCGTACGCTAAATTCTTTTCTTCGTTAATTATGGCCAGATCTTTAGCTTTATCTAAAATTTTTAAACTTTGTTTATAAAGTCCTTTATGGTATAAAATAGAGGCAAAATCGAGTTGCTCTCTAATTTGAGAACGTACATTTTGATGCGATGGCGTTAACTTTAAACTAATTAAAATTTGTTTGTATAAATGCGCTTTTACATTGGCTAACTGTTGTTTTTTAACTGCTGTAGATTTTAAAATAGCTGCTTCATCATAGGTTGCCATTTTATCTAAAACATTAAAAACACTTAAAAATTTAGAGTCAGAATTCACTCCTAACCGACCAACATACAACTTAAATTGTCGTTTTTCGGATTTGGTTAAAGATTTAACCAACAAAAATAAGCTGTCTTTTTGGTCTTTAGTCATCAATTAAAAAATAAAAACAACCATTTGATTGTCAGGTTTTTAAATAAAAATATCCTTTTTGAACATCGTAAAAATTAAAAAAGAATGTCTGCCTAAGCTTTACCCAAAATATAAATTCGTGGTACAATAGAAAAATATATTCTTACAAAATGTCAAAACAACACATTCAAATTTTCGACACAACACTTCGAGATGGAGAGCAAGTTCCTGGTTGCAAACTAAACACCGAACAAAAAGTTGTTATCGCCCAGCAATTAGACCAATTAGGTGTAGATGTCATCGAAGCTGGCTTCCCTGTTTCTAGTCCTGGAGACTTTAAATCGGTAGAAGCCATTGCAAAAATTGTAAAGAACGCTACTGTATGTGGTTTAACACGTGCGGTAGAAAACGACATTAAGGTTGCTGCCGATGCGCTTAAATATGCAAAAAAACCAAGAATACATACTGGTATTGGCACGAGCGACTCGCATATAAAATTTAAATTTAAATCGAATAGAGCAACTATAATACAACGTGCTTTTGATGCTGTTAGCTATGCAAAGTCTTTTGTTGAAGATGTAGAGTTTTATGCAGAAGATGCAGGTAGAACAGATAATGAGTACTTAGCGCGTGTTTGCGAAGCAGCTATAAAAGCTGGGGCAACGGTACTTAACATACCAGATACTACTGGCTATTGTTTACCTAGCGAGTATGGAGCAAAAATTAAGTATTTAATGGATAATGTAAAGGGTATAGAAAACGCTATTTTATCTTGCCATTGCCATAACGATTTGGGCTTGGCAACTGCCAATTCTATAGAAGGTGTTATTAATGGTGCTCGCCAAATAGAATGTACTATAAATGGTATTGGTGAGCGTGCAGGTAATACCGCTTTAGAGGAAGTTGTTATGGTACTTAAACAGCATGCCGACCTAGATTTAGACACTAATATAGATACTACTAAATTGTTTGGATTAAGCCAATTGGTAAGTGACAGTATGGGTATTTATACACAACCTAATAAAGCTATTGTTGGTGCTAATGCTTTTGCACATAGCTCTGGAATTCATCAAGATGGTGTTATTAAAAACAGAGAAACTTACGAAATTATAGACCCTAAAGATGTTGGTGTTACCGAATCTGCAATTGTTTTAACTGCTAGAAGCGGTAGAGCGGCTTTAGCTTACAGAGCTAAAAATGTAGGGTACGAGCTAACTAAACTGCAGCTAGATGATGTGTATGCAAACTTTTTAACCTTTGCCGATAGAAAGAAAGAAGTTAACGATAACGATATACACCAAATTATTGAAACCAGTAAAATTTACCAACAACTCGTTAGAGCATAATTAAACGGATTACCGCTTTTGCGGAAAATAAAATTACCCGATAACTCGGGCATAAAAAATGAAAAAAACACTTTTCGATAAAGTTTGGGATGCTCACGTGGTAGATGCTATAGAGAATGGTCCACAGGTGTTATATATAGATAAGCACTTAATTCACGAGGTAACAAGCCCGCAAGCATTTAACGAATTAGAGCGACGTAATATTCCTATTTTTAGACCAGACCAAATTGTTGCTACGGCAGACCATAATACCCCTACCGAAAATCAGCATTTACCAATTAAAGACGACAACTCTAGAAAACAACTAGAGCAGTTATCTGCCAATTGTAAAAAAAATAATATCACATTATACGAGCTAGGCCATAAATACAATGGTATTGTACATGTTATGGCGCCAGAGCTAGGCATTACCCAACCCGGTATGACCATTGTGTGTGGAGACAGCCATACTTCCACCCATGGTGCTTTTGGCACTATTGCTTTTGGTATTGGTACTAGCCAAGTTGCACAGGTATTTGCAAGCCAATGCTTATTATTAACCAAACCTAAAAGCTTACGTGTTTCGGTTAACGGAAAATTAAAGCAGGGCGTACTACCAAAAGATGTAATACTATACATTATTGCTAAATTAGGTACCAATGCTGGTACTGGCTATTTTTGCGAATATGCTGGCGACGTATTCGAAAACATGTCTATGGAAGGCCGCATGACGGTATGTAACATGAGCATAGAAATGGGGGCTCGTGGCGGAATGATTGCGCCAGACCAAACCACTTTCGACTATGTACAAAACAAGGTCTTTGCGCCTAAAGGCGAAGATTTTAATAAAAAAGTAGCCTATTGGAAAACGCTACCAACAGATGATGGTGCCGTTTTCGATAAAGAATATGTTTTCGATGCAGAAGATATAGAACCTATGCTTACTTATGGTACCAATCCAGGTATGGGCATTAAGGTTACCGAAAATATCCCTGTTTTAGAGGACGACTCTTTCGAGAAATCATTACAGTACATGAACTTTAATAAAGGAGAATCCTTAATAAACAAGCCTATAAATTATGTGTTTATTGGCAGTTGTACCAATTCTAGAATTGAAGATTTTAGAGTAGCAGCCAACTACATAAAAGGCAAGCAAAAAGCCGATAATGTCACGGCTTGGTTAGTTCCTGGAAGCAAACAAGTAGAAGCTCAAATTATAGAAGAAGGCTTAAAAACCATTTTTGATGCTGCTGGTTTTAAATTAAGGCAACCCGGTTGTTCGGCATGTTTGGCAATGAATGATGATAAAATTCCGCAAGGTGAATATTGTGTTTCTACGTCTAACAGAAATTTCGAGGGTCGCCAAGGGCAAGGCGCTAGAACTATTTTAGCAAGTCCGCTTGTAGCAGCTGCAACTGCTGTAGAAGGAAAAATTATTGATGTAATGAAACAATTAAATTAAAATGGAAAAATTCGTAACATTAAAATCGCAAGCCATTCCATTAGCTATAGAGAATATAGATACCGATCAAATTATCCCTGCTCGTTTTTTAAAAGCAACCGATAGAAACGGTTTTGGTGATAACGTGTTTAGAGACTGGAGATACAATAAAGACAATACTTTAAACACAGCCTTTACTTTAAACAATCCTAAATATTCTGGAAGCATATTAGTTGCTGGCGATAATTTTGGTTGTGGTTCTAGTAGAGAGCATGCCGCATGGGCCTTAAGCGATTATGGCTTTAAAGTAATCGTCTCAAGTTTTTTTGCCGATATTTTTAAAGGTAATGCATTAAACAATGGCCTATTACCTATACAAGTCTCGCCAAGCTTTTTAAACGTTCTATTAACCGAAATCACAGCAAAACCAGACACTAAACTAGAAGTCAATTTAGAGGCACAAACCATTACAGTTGAGCATACCTCCTTTTCTAGTTCGTTTGAAATAGACCCGTATAAAAAAACCTGCTTAATAAATGGTTATGATGATATCGATTATTTATTAAGCAAAAAAGACAGTATCATAGCTTTTGAAGCCAATAGAAATTAAAATAAGTGAGCAATTCGCAGTAAGCTGTGGCTTACTCAAATAAAAACAAACATCAGTTCGAGTGCTGAGAAATATGAGCAGTGTATCGAGAACCATTGAGAAGTACAATTAATGAATGACGATTGGCTTACTCTTATGAAAATTAAAATTGAAAAATATAGTATAAACGTCAGTTCGAGTACTGCGAAGTATGAGCAGTGTATCGAGAACCAATAAAAATTACGAATGCACTTGCAAACGTAACACTATAAAATAAATACAAATAATAAGGTTTCTGTATTCGCAGAAATTTATAAAAAAAAGAAAGTAGGATAAGCGTCCTGCCTTCACAGAAATTAATATGAAATTAAACATAGCAGTTTTAGCAGGAGATGGCATTGGCCCAGAAGTTACCGAGCAAGCCATAAAGGTTTTAAAAGCCATCGCTGTAGAGTTCGACCATACGTTTTTATTTAAAAGCGCAGACGTAGGCGCCATTGCCATAGATAAACATAACAGCCCGTTACCAGACCATACATTACACTTATGCAAATCTAGCGATGCTATTTTATTTGGCGCTATTGGCGACCCTAAATACGATAACAACCCCAGCGCAAAAGTACGTCCAGAGCAAGGGCTTTTAAAGTTACGAAAAGAACTAGGGTTATACACCAATATAAGACCCGTAAAGGCTTACGATACGCTTTTAGAAAAATCACCTCTTAAACGCAACATTATACAAGGCACAGATATTAGTATATATCGTGAGCTTACTGGCGGCATTTATTTTGGTAAAAAACAATTAAGCGACGATGGCAATACAGCATCAGATTTATGCGAGTACTCGCGTGTAGAGATTGAGCGTATTGCGCATTTAGCCTTTAAAGCCGCACAAGCGCGCAATAAAAAAGTAACTTTAGTAGATAAAGCTAATGTTTTAGAAACCTCTCGTTTATGGCGTAAAGTCGTTACCGAAATGGCAAGCGATTACCCAGAGGTTACTCTAGATTTTCTGTTTGTAGATAATGCTGCTATGCAAATGATTTTAAACCCAAAACAGTTTGATGTTATACTAACCGAAAACCTATTTGGTGATGTTATTAGCGACGAAGCTAGTGTTATCGGTGGTTCTATAGGCTTACTAGCTTCTGCCTCTGTAGGAGACCGTTATGCTATGTTCGAGCCTATACACGGTTCCTACCCACAAGCTACGGGTAAAGGTATTGCCAACCCTATTGCTTCTATTTTATCAGCGGCCATGTTGCTAGAGCACTTTGAGTTATTTGACGAAGCTGAACTTATTAAAGAAGCTGTAGAAAAATCGCTTAAATTAGAAATTACAACACCAGATATTAATACCACTTATGGTAATATAACAACAACTAAAGTTGGTGATTTTATTGCCGATTTTATTAGTAACCCCGAAGACAGTACTGTTAATTTTAATAACATACACTTGGGGCAGTCTACTATTATTTAAAGAATAAACACGACACACAACTACTACTTAAAGCGACGCTAATGTAATAATAGTGTCGCTTTTTAAGTATAAAGTTTTAATCTTTTTTTAAAAAATCTTCCACTATACTAAAATAATCTTCTCCATAATACTTTAAAAAGTCACCGTTAGGTTTTACAATAAAAAAGGCTTTGCAATTTTCGTGCAATGTAAAAATGGTATTATAAAAGAAGCCTGTGTCTAACCTATACTTCTTATACTTTTCATATAGTTCCTTATGAAACGCATTCGCATTGTACACAAAAAAATCCATTGCATTATTAGCGTTACTTATTCTAGATGAAATCCTTACTCTATTACCAATATTCCAATATGTATACCCAATACAATTAGGTGCTTCCTGGTTATAATTTATAAGTATTGCTTTATCATTAGGTAGTGTTGTACCCAACTCCTTTTCTAATGCCGTTTTTAATGCCGTTTTTAATGCGTTATAGTCTGTATTGTTTAATACGCCTGTAAACGTTTTTACACTGTTTTTATAGCGCTCATTAAAATGTGTATTTACTTTTAATTTTGTTTTAGTGCTTGTTTTTTTTGCGCCGCAAGAGATTATAGCAAAAGTTAAAATAAAAAGCGCTGTTTTTTTTAATGTTTTAAACATAATGGTTGGGTTATAAAAAGAGTAATTAATAGTCTATTTAGTGTTTTATAATACACACAAATGTAAAAAAGCCTTCGCAATGCTTACATTACGAAAGCTTTTTATTTCTTTCTGTATCTACATATATTGTAAATAATAACTCGTCGCAGACGAGTTCCAACATGGGGTACTAGTCTTCTAATGCATTTTTCCTTTATAAAGGTAAAACATAACTCCGTAAAAAAGGGTTAATTGAGTAACTCCTGCTATTAACAATAAATTAGTTGTTGATTCTGATGCTTTTTTGGTTACAAAGAAATACGTTCCTAAAATTAATAAAATAAT
>NZ_JBSHNT010000153.1:0-110861 GCF_053601615.1 Pontimicrobium sp. MEBiC06410 | reverse complement strand
ATCTGACCCTCCAGATCTGTAAAACTGATCGAAGTCTAGGAATAGACCAACGGCTCCAGTGGTATCAAAAACTGGTGAGGTTAGCGTTTCTATTAATTGTGTACCATTTCCATTGGCATCACTATCAACAAAAGCTCCAGCCGTACCATCAAGGTCGTTAAAACCGCCTTGTTGTCCAGAGGCCCAAGAGTCTCCTGTGGCTGCCCCTTCATCTGTAATGGTCCAAGAAGCAGGGATTTCTGTATCAAAATTTTCTTGCAAGTAAGTTTGCGCGCTAAGCGAAAAGCTAAATGAAAGTAAAATTAACAGTAAGGTAATCTTTTTCATTATATTAAGGTTTATTTTGGTTTTTAATGTTCTAAAACTAAAAAAAAACCCATGGCTAAACAGTTAAATGTTTTAATTATAGATTAAATACATTTTTTAACGACAAAAGGACGTGTAATTAATTAAAATACCTAACAATTGTTAGTTTAATGTAAATTTATTACTCCTATCTGTTAAATAGGGATATGTTAAGGTGCAGGATTAGGTTTATTTTGGTGTATTGTATTTATTTTTTCTAGAAGGTTATTGGTTAACTCGATATTAATACTATCTATGTTTTCTTTTAATTGCGCTATCGAGGTTGCTCCTATTATATTACTGGTAATAAAAGGTCTCTGATTTACAAAGGCTAATGCCATTTGTGCTAAAGATAAATTATTGTCTTCTGCTAATTGTAAATACTGTTTTGTAGCTTTTGTGGCTTGCTCACTACTATATCTAGCAAATCTTGGAAACAATTTTAAACGTGCATTGTCGCTAGCTGTATTATTTATATACTTACCAGATAATACGCCAAAAGCCATAGGAGAATAGGCTAGTAAACCAATATTCTCCCTAATGGCAATTTCTGCCATATCTCCTTCAAAAACTCTATTAAGTAATGAATAAGCATTTTGTATGGTAATTGGTCTAGCTAACTTATTGTATTTAGACTCTTCTAAATAACGCATTGTACCCCATGCTTTTTCATTAGATAGCCCTATGTTACGTATTTTTCCTGTTTTAATAGCATTATCTAAGGTGTGCAGTACTTCGTTAAAATTATCTTGCCAAGCATCATTAGGGTTATGGTTGTAGTCTCTAACACCAAAGGTGTTAGTTTGACGTTCTGGCCAATGCAACTGATATAAATCTATATAGTCTGTTTGTAGTCTTTTTAATTCTAAATCTATAGCTTCATTAATTGCAGAAGGGCTAAATCCTGTTGTACGAATATGTGCTGTGTAATCTCCAGGGCCAGCTATTTTTGATGCTATTACGACTTTATCTCTGTGTCCTGTTTTTTTTAACCAAGTTCCAATAATTTTACTTGTACGCCCAGAGGTTTCTGCTGTTGCTGGAACAGGATATAACTCCGCTGTGTCTATAAAGTTAACACCATTGTTAAAAGCATAATCTAATTGTTCATGTCCTTCGGCTTCTGTATTCTGGTTACCCCATGTCATAGAGCCTAAGCATATTTTGCTAACTTTTATATCTGTGTTTGGTAGTGTTGTATATTTCATTATTGAGGTAAAATTATTTAACTTGTGTTAGTTCTATTACATCTTATTTAAAAGCTTAGAAAGCTCATCTAATTTTGGTGTTAAAATAACTTCAATTCTTCTGTTTTTTGCTTTTCCTTCTGGTGTGTCATTAGAGGCGATAGGGGCAAATTCTCCTCTTCCTGCTGCGGTTAAATTATCGGCATTTATTTTAGCGTTTTCTTGTAAAATTTTAACAATAGCTGTTGCTCGTTTAGTAGATAAATCCCAGTTTCCAGAGAGCTGTCCAGAGCCTTTAAAAGGAGCATTATCGGTATGCCCTTCAATTAAAACTGCTATTTCTGGGTTCTCCGCTAGTACGGTTCCTAATTGCTTAACTGCTTTTTTACCTTCTGTACCAACAGCCCAACTACCAGAATTAAATAATAATTTATTTTCCATAGAAACGTATACTTTTCCATTGCGTTGCTCTACAGTAAGGCCTTTGCCTTCAAAATCTGTTAATGCTTTAGAGATTGCATTTTTTAAATCTGTCATTGCAGCATCTTTAGACGCGATAACACTTTCTAGTTCTGCAACGCGCTGCGAACGGTCTTCTAATTGTTTCTTTAAAGCTTCTAATCTAGAATTTTCTGCTGCTAGTGCTTGTTCTTTTGCTTCTAATTGTGCTAATAATTCTCTGTTCTTTTTTGTGTTAGCTGCAATTGCAGAAGAACTATTAGATTCTAAAGCATCATAAGAGGCTTTAAGGTTCTCTAATTTAGATTTTGTAGCATTGTAATCGTTTTGTAATTGATCTCGTTTTGCTACCGCATTTGCATACTCTTGTTTAAGCTTGGCTAATTCGTTTTCTGTTTCGTTTTTAGCTTGTAATAAAGCTTCGTTTTCGTCTTGTAAATTTCTATTTTCCTTTTTTAAATCTACATATTTATCTTCTAATTCTTTATAAACTTTAGGAGATACACATGCGGTTAAACTAGTTATAACTAATGCTATGGCAAGTATTTTTTTCATTTGTATATTTTTTTCTATTTGGGGTTTAATCTTCTAGTTCTAGTAATATAGGGCAATGATCACTATGTTTAGCTTCTGTTAATATTACTGCTCGTTTTATTTTATCTTGTAATGGTTTTGTAACCATGGCATAATCTAAGCGCCATCCTTTGTTATTGGCTCTAGCATTGGCACGATAACTCCACCAGCTATACTCTACGCGTTCTGGGTTTAAATACCTGAAAGAATCAATTAATCCACTGTTTATAAAATTTCCAAGCCATTCACGCTCTTCTGGTAAAAAACCAGATACGCCTTTCATTTTTGGATTGTGAATGTCTATAGCTTCATGACAAATATTATAATCTCCACAAACAACTAAGTTGGGTATTTCTTCTCTTAAATTGTTTACATAGTCTAGTATTTGGTCCATGTAATTAAACTTAAAGGTTAGTCTGTCTAAGTTTGTTCCAGAAGGTAAATACATACTCATTATAGAGACCCCATTAAAATCGGCACGAATATTTCTGCCTTCAAAATCCATGGTTTCTATTCCTGTTCCGTATTCTACATGGTTGGGCTCTATTTTACTTAAAATAGCCACGCCGCTATATCCTTTTTTTTGTGCACTATACCAATAGTTGTATTTGTAACCAGCAGCTTCAAAAAGAGACAAGTCTAATTGTTCTTTCATTGCCTTGGTTTCTTGCAAACAAATAACATCTGGGTTAGCGCCTTTTAGCCACTCTATAAAACCCTTTTTTAATGCAGCTCGTATACCATTTACGTTGTATGAGATTATTTTCATGTTAGTTTTGAAGTAATTTTAGCTAAAATAAATAATGCTTTACATTTACACTATTAAATTAAAACAGTTTTAACGAAAACTATTAACAAAATATATTTGAAAGTTTTTAGTTAACCATAGTATATTACATGCTTTATTGTATTTAATGAAAGAGAATTATCATCCTAATTAAAGTAGAAAAGGATGAAAATAAAGACTTAAGAGTCCTAAATGAAATTTATAATTACACTTTTTATATTGCTTATAAGTGTTTCTGTTTTTGCTCAAGAACAAGATTCTAATTATAAGCGTAAAACAGTTGCAGTATCTTCTAGTATTGTTATAGACAGTGTAAGTATAAACCCTAATAATTTTTCTATAGAACGTAAAGATAAAACTGTTATAGATTCTACATTTTACACTGTAGATTTTGCAAAAGCAATAGTTTCTTTTAAGAAGTCCATTGCAACAGATTCTATTGTTATAAACTATTTAAAGTACCCTAAATTTCTTACTAAAACCTATCAGCAATTTGATGAAGCAGTTATTGTTGAAAACAATGATAAGCTTAATAAAATATATAAAATATCCAGACCAAATGTAGAAAAAGAGTTCGCTCCTTTTGATGGATTAACGACTTCTGGTAGTATTTCTAGAGGAGTAACCATTGGTAATAATCAAAATTCGGTATTAAATAGTGAGCTCGATTTACAAATTACGGGGCAATTAAATGATAAAGTTTCGCTTAGGGCTTCTATACAAGATGCTAATATTCCTTTGCAAGAGAGTGGTTATTCTCAAAAACTAGATGAATTCGATCAAGTGTTTATTGAGGTATTTAGCGATAAATGGAATATTAGAGCAGGAGATATAGATTTAGAAAACAAGAATTCTTACTTTGCTAGTTTTTCTAAACGTGTACAAGGATTGTCATTACGTGCTAATTTAGGTGATGAAGATGCTAGTACTAATTTATTTGCTTCAGGAGCGTTAGTAAGAGGGCAGTTTACCACGAGTCAATTTACAGCACAAGAAGGTAACCAAGGCCCGTATAAATTACAAGGAACAAATGGAGAATTGTTCGTGTTAATTGTTTCTGGTAGTGAAACAGTTTATGTAAACGGTATTGTTTTAGAACGAGGTGAAAGTGAAGATTATATAATAGATTATAATGCTGGTGAGATTATTTTTAATTCAACATTTCCTATCACCTCCGAAATGCGTATTACTGTAGATTATCAATTTAGTGATAGAAATTACTCTAGATTAGTAGCTTATGGAGGAGGAAATTATACGAGTGATAAACTAAAAATTGGAGCTACAGTATATTCTGAAAATGATGCGAAAAACAATCCGTTACAACAAAACTTATCTACGGAACAAGTTGAAATATTAAGTAATGCCGGAGACGATACTACACAAATGGTAGGAGATTCTAGTGTAGAAGAAACCTTTAATGAAAACAGAATTTTATACAAAAAGGAAATTATTAATGGCGTTGAAGCATTTGTGTTTTCTAACAATCCTGATGATACTTTATTTAGTGTGCGTTTTACCAAAGTGGGAGATAATGTAGGAGATTATGTTTTAAGTAGTATAAATGCAATTAATAACATATACGAATATGTACCACCAATTGCTGGCGTACCTCAGGGAAACTTTGCGCCCATAGTACAACTAGTAGCACCAACCAAATTGCAAATAGCTGTTGTTAATGGAAGCTATACACCTACTGAAAAAACAGCTATTAACTTTGAAATAGCTGGGAGTAAAAATGATTTAAACCTATTTTCAGATTTAAATGATGATGATAACGATGGTTACGCCATAAAACTTAATGCAGAACAAGCACTTATTAAAAAAGATAGTCTTTGGAATTTGAGCACTTTCGTAGATGGCGATTATATAAATAGAGATTTTAGAAATATTGAAGGACTTTATAATCCTGAATTTAATAGAGATTGGAATTTAGAGCCACCAGTAAGTGGTACTCAAATTGTTGAAAACTTAGGAGATCAAGCATTGTTAACCTCTGGCGTTAAACTATTTCATGCTAAAAAAGGTATTGCAAGTTATAAATTTGAACATTTAAATTATTCTGAAGGGTTTAACGGTAATAAACATAATGTTTTGGCAAATTTGTTATTTAATAAGTTTGTTGTTCGTTCGCAATCAAGTTACTTAAAAGCTAATTCTACATTAAATACATCTACGTTTTTACGTTCGTCTAACACTGCAATATATAATTTAAGTAAAAGCTGGGTAGGTGCTAGGTTTGCTACAGAAAATAATGAACAAAAGGAAAAAACAACAGGAGATTTAACAGCATTATCACAAAAATTTAATGCGTACGAAGGGTTTTTTGGAGTAGGGGATAGTACCAAAATATTTGGTGAAGTTGGTTATAAATATCGCGTAAACGATAGTGTAAGAAATAACCAATTACAACGAGTAAACACTTCTAACACATATTATTTAAAATCTAGATTAATTAAAAATGACCGTTCTAACTTAGCGTTATATGTTAACTATAGAACTTTAGATAATGCTATTGAAGAAGAAACAGATGAGCAGTCACTTAATTCTAGACTACAATACAATCAGCGTTTTTTTAAGAATTTTATACAATGGAATACCGTATACGAAACTAATTCTGGAACTTTGCCACAACAAGACTTTACATACGTAGAAGTCGAGCCAGGACAAGGTGCCTATGTTTGGTTTGACTATAATGGAAATGGAATACAAGAAATTGAAGAATTTGAAATTGCACAGTTTCAAGATCAAGGAAGTTATATACGTGTTTTACTACCTAATCAAGTATTTATAAAAACACATCAAAACAGACTAAGCCAAACATTAACCCTTAATCCATCGGATTGGATTAATTCTAATAGTAAAAGTAAGCGCTTTTGGTCTCATTTTTACAACCAAAGCTCGTATTTAATAGATAGGAAGATAAAAAGAGAAGGCAATACGTTTAATATAAACCCTTTTGAAAAAGATGAAGAAAACCAATTAGGGCTTCAGCTTAATTTTAGAAATGTGCTCTTTTTTAATAGAGGGAAACAGCATTACACTACGTCTTATACATATTTAAACAACGAATCTAGAAATGTACTCACTGTTGGTTTTATTGCAAACGCTTTAAAAAGTCACCAATTAAACTTTAATCATAAATTAGGAGCAAGTTGGTTGGTAAATATGCTTGCCAATTTAGACCAAAATAAAAGTGAGAGTGAAAATTTTTCTACTAAAAACTTTAAAATAAACGAGCAAAGTTTAAACCCTAAGCTATCTTATTTATTAAATGATAATACACGTTTTGATATCTTTTATCAATACACAAATAAAACCAATACCATTGGAGGCTTAGAAACCTTAAAGCAACAAAAATACGGTACATCTTTTGCTTTTTCAAAAAATCAAAAAACGGCAATATCTGGAGAGTTTAATGTGTTTTCTAATACATTTACAGGCAATGCAAATTCACCTGTAGGTTACCAAATGTTAGAAGGGTTACAGTCTGGTAAAAACCTAACTTGGAGTTTGTTAGCACAGAAAAAGCTGACTAAATTTTTAGACCTTAACTTAAATTACCAAGGAAGAAAAACAGAAACTAGTAAAACCATACATACAGGAAACGTACAGCTTAAAGCATATTTCTAACTTTTTTATGAATTTTTAACGCAACCTTTTTCAAGTTAATGTATCTTTATTTAGAATAATTCTTAATAATTAAAATAAAATCAACTTATGAAAAAATATTCATTAGTGTTTATTGTAGCACTTTTATCATTATTTAGTGCTACGGCTCAAGACACTAAAACTGAACCAGAAACAATAACTATAACAGACAAAAAGCACGAAGTAAGGCTAGGTGCTATTAAACTTCTAGCAGGACCAATTTTTGAAGGTGTTTACGAATATGTTCAAGACAGTAATAGAGGTTTTGGTGCAGCTATCCTTTTAAATTTAAATTCAGATAACGAATACCCTGAGAATTATTCTTTAACTCCTTTCTATAGAATGTATTTTCAAACTAAAGAAGATTACGGAGCAAAAGGCTTTTTTGTAGAAGGATTCACTTCATTTTTTGGAGGAAAAAATTATCAGGTTGATTATATTGAAGACGATAGCGGTAGTTTTAGAGAAAAAGACGAGAGTTTTTTCGATATTTCTATAGGGTTAGCATTAGGTAAAAAATGGATTAATTCTGCAGGCTTTGTTTTTGAAATTAAGTTAGGAGGCGGTAGAAACCTATTAAATGGTAGTGAATTTGAAGCTATTGTTAAAGGTGATTTTTACATAGGATATCGTTTTTAATTAAGTAACGAATACTTATATAAAGCAAAAAACGCCTAAACAATTATTGTTTAGGCGTTTTTTTAAGTTATTTGATTTCGTTACCATTTTTGTCAAAAAAATGATATTCTAAATATGTGTAAGCATCTCTAGGTATAATTTTGACCCATTTTTTGTGTTCAAAAAACCATTTTGAACGTATAGATGGAAAACCTTTTGTTAAAAAGGCTGCTATAAAAGGGTGCGTGTTTAAAGATATCTTTTTATAGTCTTTTTTAAATAATTGTTCGAGCTGTTGAGTAATTTTTTCTACCAATACAATTGGTGCTTCAACCTCACTTCCATTTTCTCCATTAGGGTTTTCCTCACGGGTTTTAATGTTCATTTCAGGTCTTACTCTTTGTCTCGTAATTTGAATCAATCCAAACTTACTTGGAGGTAATATTTTGTGTTTGGCTCTATCATCTTTCATTTCTTCACGAAGATGATTAAAGAGTTTTTTTCTATTTTCAGCATTAGTTAAATCTATAAAATCTACTACTATAATACCGCCCATATCTCTAAGGCGAAGCTGTCTTGCGACTTCTGTAGCAGAAATTAAATTAACTTCCATAGCTGTATCTTCTTGCGAGTTAGATTTATTAGACCTATTCCCACTATTTACATCAATAACATGTAGTGCTTCAGTATGCTCTATTACTAAATAGGCACCTTTTGCCATAGAAACAGTTTTTCCAAAAGCTGTTTTTATTTGTCTTTCTATTCCAAATTTTTCAAAAAGCGGAATTTTAGATTGATGTAGTTTTACTATTGACTCTTTCTTTGGTGCAATATTTTGCACATACTCTTTAATTTGAATATAAAGCTCTTCATCGTTTACGTGAATACCAGTAAACGAGTCGTTAAAAATATCTCTTAATATAGAAGAGGCTTTATTTAATTCACCTAAAACTTTTGTAGGGTGATGAGCTTTATGCAATTTTTTACACATTGCGGTCCAACGACCTAGCAAATTTTGTAAATCTTTGTCTAACTCAGCAACTTTTTTGCCTTTGGCTACTGTTCGTATAATTACGCCGAAACCTTTTGGTGTAATGCTTTTTACTAAAAGCTTTAGTCTGTCTTTTTCAGCTCTATCTTCTATTTTTTGTGAAACAGAAATACGGTCTGAAAAAGGAACTAATACAATATATCTACCAGCTATAGAAAGCTCAGAGCTTATTCTAGGGCCTTTGGTAGAAATAGGTTCCTTTACAATTTGTACTAACATTGATTGATTTGATTTTAAGATATCGGCAATTTTGCCATCTTTATCAATATCTTTTTCAAATGGGTAGTCTTTTAAAGAAAAGTCATTTAATTTACCTGTGCTTACACGTTTTGTGAATTTTAAAAGAGTCGATATTTTTGGTCCTAAATCGTGATAATGCAAAAATGCATCCTTCTCGTAACCTACATTAACAAATGCAGCATTTAGGCCAGGAACCGCTTTTCTAATTTTGGCAATAAACACATCACCAACAGAAAAGTTGTTACTATCTTCATCCTTATGCAATTCAATAAGTTTTCCATCTTTTAATAAGGCAAAATCAACAGCTTGTGAACTAGATCGAATAATTAATTCTCTATCCATTTCGTTAATTTTTATCCATACAATTAAGTACAGATGGATTATACATTATTTTTTATCTACTAATTGCATCGCAATTACCAGATAGAATACCTTAATTAACCTTGGTAGTTTAAGATTAACTTTTTACTAAGGTATTTCACAGGATTTTCTAAATCCGGTGAGCTTAACAAATACGCAAGGTTTTACGTATTAATACATTAAACTCAATTTCAAAGAACATTGTTTTTAACAAACCAAAAAAGTAGTTTAAAAAACTACTTTTTTGAATTATTTTTTCTTTTTGTGACGATTAGCGCGTCTTCTCTTTTTACGCTTATGCGTTGCAACCTTGTGTCTCTTTCTTTTTTTACCACTTGGCATAAGATGTCGGTTTTTAAATTAATAATTCGTTTTAATACTTTTTACTTTACGTCTACATTGGTTTTTACACCTTCTACAAATACTTTTGCAGGTTTAAATGCAGGGATATTGTGTGCTGGGATCTTAATTGTTGTGTTTTTAGAAATATTTCTACCAGTCTTTTCGGCTCTAGTTTTAATTATAAAACTACCAAAACCTCTTAGATATACATTGTCTCCGCTCTCTAAAGATGTTTTTACTTCTTCCATGAACGTTTCAACCGTTGCTTGCACATCTCCTTTTTCAATTCCTAATTTCTCAGAAATTTTTGACACTAAATCAGCTTTAGTCATTCTCTTTACCTTTTATTTGTGTTACTATTAATTTTAAGGGTGGGCAAATATAGGAATTTAATATTCAATATTTCAAACCTAATTCATTAAAATTTAATACAATAAACGATTACTTTTGTTATTCGTATTTTTTTTAAAAATGAATTTATCTAAAACTTTAACAAGCTGGTATTCAGTTAATAAGCGAGATTTGCCTTGGCGAAATACGCAAAACCCTTATTATATTTGGCTTTCAGAAATCATTTTACAACAAACTCAAGTTAAACAAGGACTGCCATATTACAACGCATTTACCGCTAAATTTCCAACAATTTACGATTTAGCTAACGCAGATGAAAGTGTTGTTTTAAAATTATGGCAAGGTCTAGGTTATTACTCTAGAGCTAGAAATTTACATGCCTCAGCAAAATATATTGTTTTTGAGTTAGGAGGTGTGTTTCCTAATACTTATAGTGAGATTATAAAATTAAAAGGAGTAGGTGATTATACGGCGAGTGCAATTGCATCCATTTGTTTTAATGAAGCTACAGCAGTTGTAGATGGTAATGTGTACAGAGGTTTGTCTCGTTATTATGGTATAGAAACACCCATTAATACAGGAAAAGGTTTTAAAGAGTTTAAAGCTATAGCTCAAGATTTAATAGATAAAGAAAACCCTGCAGTGTTTAACCAGGCTATTATGGAGTTTGGTGCAAGACAGTGTAAGCCTAAAAATCCAGATTGTACTGTATGCCCAATAAATAAAGGGTGTGTTGCGTTTAGAGAAAATAAAATAGGTGTTTTACCTGTTAAGCTAAAAACAGTAAAAGTAAAAAAGAAGTATTTTAACTTTATAGTAATCATTTCTAAAAATAAAAAAACAGTAGTAGAGCAAAGAGAAGGAAAAGGTATCTGGCAAAACTTATACCAGTTTCCTCTAATAGAAACAGCTGTATCATGTGCAGATATAACCCCAAAACTAAAAGATTTAGAGGTTTTAAGTAATAAAAGCTATGAGGTGTCTTTATATAATGAGCAAGATATAGTACATAAATTATCTCATCAACATTTATATACTAAATTCTGGATAGTTTCTGTAAATGAAGATGTTAAAGAAGGCGTTTTATATAAGGATATTAGAGAGTATCCTGTCCCTATTTTAATAGGCGATTTTATTGAAAGCTTTAATTTTTAAAAGGAGTATGGTTAAACAATACTTTTTTTTTATTAAATTTAAAATTATGAATTGCAAAAGTATAGCTTTGCAAAGCTTAAACAAAAACGAATAATTTATGTCAGGAACATTAAATAAAGTAATGCTTATTGGGCATTTAGGAGATGAAGTAAAAATGCATTATTTTGAAGGAGGAGGTTGTGTAGGTCGTTTCCCTCTAGCAACAAATGAAACATATACAAACAAACAAACTAATGAACGTATTACTAATACAGAATGGCATAATATAGTATTAAGAAATAAAGCTGCCGAAATTTGTGAAAAGTATTTAAGCAAAGGCGATAAAGTTTATATAGAAGGACGTTTAAAAACAAGAAAATGGCAAGACGATTCAGGTAACGATCGTTATTCTACAGAAATCCAAGCAACAGATTTTACGTTTTTAACTACTAAAAAAGAGAGTGGAGCAATGCCCGTTACTCCAGAGCAAAAAACAGAGACACCTAAAGTAGATAATGCAAATGCTTCTACAGAAAATGATGATTTACCCTTTTAATATAATTAATAATTAAAATAGAATTCCTTGGATCCTGAACCCGCCAGCTTAACACTATTAATTTTATCTATAGATGTGTCTGTAGTTTCATGTTTTGCATTACTTATAGTGCTGCTTATTTGTTCTGCATTAATATCTGGAGCAGAAGTTGCTTTATTCTCTTTAACACGAACCGATTTAGAAGATGAGACATTAGAAGGGTCTAAAAAAATTGAAATTATATCTAAACTACTAGAGCGACCTAAAAAATTATTGGCAACCATTTTAGTAGCTAATAATTTTATAAATGTTGGCATTGTTATTCTCTTTGCCTATATAGGAAATATTATTTTCGAGAAGATTACTACAGCATGGGTAAAGTTTACCTTAGAAGTTGTAGTTGTTACTTTTTTAATATTACTTTTTGGAGAAATCTTACCAAAAATATATGCTAGTAGAAATAATATAAAGTTTGCTATGCTAATGGCATATCCATTAAAGATTTTAGATGTTGTTTTTTCGCCAATAAGTCTACCTATGCGCAAAATAACGTTAGGTATTCATAATAAACTAGGAAAGCAAAAATCTAATTTAAGCGTAGATCAACTCTCTCAAGCTTTAGAGCTAACAAGTGAAGAAGATACAACACAAGAAGAACAAAAAATTTTAAAAAGTATCGTGTCTTTTGGTAATACAGATACCAAGCAAGTTATGCGACCTCGCCTAGATATTTTTGCATTAAACATAGAACAAAAATATTCCGAAATAATAAAAGAGATAACAACCAAGGGCTATTCTAGAATACCAGTATACCAAGATAATATAGATACTATAAAAGGTATTTTGTACGTTAAAGACGTATTGCCACATATAGATAAGAAAAATATGGATTGGACAACACTGTTACGTGCGCCATTTTTTGTTCCAGAAAATAAAAAGCTAGATGATTTAATGGCTGAGTTTCAGGAGAAAAAAGTACACTTGGCAGTAGTAGTAGATGAATATGGAGGAACATCTGGAATAGTGTCTTTAGAAGACGTTATAGAAGAAATTGTTGGAGATATAAGTGATGAGTTCGATGATGAAGATGTTGTTTATTCTAAATTAGATAATAAAAATTATGTTTTTGAAGGAAAAACAACATTAAAAGATTTTTATAGAGTTATTGAGTTAGAAGAAGATAGTGTTTTTGAAGACAATAAAGGAGAAGCAGAGACATTAGCTGGATTTGTTTTAGAAATATCTGGAAGTTTCCCTAAGGCTAATAGCAAAGTAAATTTTGAAAACTATGTTTTTACAATAGAAGCTTTAGATAAAAGAAGAATAAAACGACTAAAGATAACTTTGCCTTAATTGTGTAAATTATAATTTGCATAGAAAATTAAAAACAGGTTTAAAATTTTTACAAATACAGAATATATTTTATGATTAAAAAAAGTAGTGTTATATCTATAGGTTTAATTGCAATGTTGTTACTGTTTAGTAGCTGTAATGAAGAGACAACACCTAAACCTAATGCATATTTAAGATTAGAATATCCTGAGGCAAAATACAAAACAGAGGATATTGCTAAAATGCCATTTACTTTCGATCGTAATACCCTTGGAGAAAATTTAAGAACAAAAACATTAAAAGCAGCAACTACAAGTTACGGTGTAACCGTAGAATACCCTAAATTAAAAGGCTCTATATATTTAACCTATAAAGCTGTAGAAAATAATCCAGAGCATTTAAGAACGTTTTTAAGAGACGCTCAAAACTTTACGCAAGAGCACACACAAAAAGCAGATGAAATAGTAGAGCAGCCCTATGAAAATACCGAACGAAAAGTGTTTGGTATGTTTTACGAAGTAGGCGGTAACGCAGCTTCGCAATCGCAATTTTATGTTACCGATAGTATTAATCATTTTTTGGTAGGTTCTTTATACTTCTATGCAAAACCAAATTACGATTCTATTTTGCCAGCTGCAGATTATTTACAGAAGGATATAAAGCAGATTATGGAGTCTATAAAGTGGAAGAATTTATCTACTTCTAACTAAGCAATACAGGTTATTAAAAGATTAAAATTAAATGTTCCCTTTTAGGTGTATATAAGTAGTTTTTATGTCTTTATAATCTGTTAATCTGTAATTGCAAGTTAACTATATATCACCTCTAAAGGCACTAATAATGCATAAACGATATATTATATAAGAGTTATAATAATTGCTATTATTTCTTTTAAAACATGCGTATATACATTTTTGTTTAAATCCCTCATTAGTTACAAATTATAAGCGCTTATGCCTTATAATTTCTATAATTATTATAACTTGCGTGTATGCACTAGTTACCTGCAAGCGAACCCAGCCGCACAGTCAAGCACATTTCATTTTGCTCGTGCCTCACAAAATAAAAAGAGCTTGTCTTTTCCCAACGCTTAATCTGAATAAAAAACAAAATTAAATTAGGAATTATAAAATATGTCCGTAAATTTGTCCGTGTACGTAAAAACGTCCGTGAATAATTATGGCAACAATTAATTTTTATTTAGACAAGGCTGACAAAAAAGGGTTCGCACCAATTCATCTACGAATCAACTGCAACGGAAGTCAAGTTAAAATTTCAACTGGACAAAAAATAAAACCGAAAAACTTCGATAAATCAAAACAAAAAGCAATTGGATTATCTGTAGAATCACACGAAATCAATCATTATTTGGATTTTTTAAAAGAACGAGCTGACGAACTTCTGCACCATTCCAACAAAAAGACTTTTATTCAAGACGAAGTTAAAAGTGTCTTAAATGAACACATAGAAAATTATAAAGAAAATAGCAATGTAAATATCGTAAAAGAACAGGTTTCGCTTTACGGAAAACCATTCACTTTTGTTGATTTATTTGCAGGAGCTGGTGGTTTTAGTGAGGGATTTTTACAAGCTGAACATAATAACAAATTCTTTGATTTTGTAGTAGCTAACGATATAAACGAAAACTGCGAACTCACTCACGTTGTTCGTTACAATCATCAATTGGGTTTAGATGCCAAATTTCTCAAACAAGATATTACTGAACCAGACTTTTTAGACAATTTATTGGAAAAAATAGATGGTCGAAAAATAGACGTTGTTTGTGGTGGTCCACCTTGTCAAAGTTTTAGCCTTGCAGGAAAAAGAAAGAAATTCGACAAAAAAGACGACTTATTTTCTCATTATTTAGAAGTCATTAAGGTTTTACAGCCGAAATACTTCATAATGGAAAATGTAAAAGGCATTTTAACAAAAGAAAGCGGTAAGATTAAAGAACTTATAATAAAAGAGATAAACTCTATTGTTGACATCAAAGAGATTCCTTCACTTACATCATTTATAAAAAAGGTGCGAGATGAATCAAATTCTTTTCTATTTGACAGCATTATAAAACGTGTTGAACTTGAAAAGTTACTCGAAAAAGATAAAGAAAGCGGAAAAGCTGATTTTATCAATTTTGTAGAAAGTAGATTTAGAAAACTAACACCAAAAATTGCAGATTACAAAACCAGTAAAACGGACGAGAACATAAATACTATTCGCCACGGCTTTAACCTTTTAGCGCGAGCGAAAGAATGGGGAAAACTGAAACGTGACATTATAAAAGAAAAAGACTTTTGCAATATTGATAGTGATAATTTTGAAAATGCTTTTACTGATTTCCTAACAGAAATCAGTTCAGAAAATGTTATATCGAAAATTGAAAATGCTTTCAAAATTTTAAAAGTTCCAAATACTTATAAAAAAGATTGTGATGATATCATTACTGCGTTAAAAATCTATACAACTTCTTTTGATGAGTCAATAGAGATATTAAAATCGCATTGCAACAAATCACAGAAAAAGGAATTAGAAACTATTCTTGAAAGTATTAGACTTTATAAAATAGAAAAACCTTTTGTAGCTAACGCCTCAAATTATGGTGTTCCACAAAATAGAGAAAGAGTGCTTTTCATTGGTTGTCGTAAAGACCAAAAATATATTTCTGAAATTCCTGCAACCGTTTCTGAAGAAGAAAAGGTTACCATTTTTGAAGCTTTGTATGATTTAGATTTTATTGGTAACAATCAAGAAGCTCACCGATACGAATTAGTTGATATTTCAACTCAATACAATGGAACCGCAAAGAAAATGGCTAAACTTTTAAAGAAAAGAAAAATTGATGGTAAGCCAATTTCTAAAGGTGGAAAATCTTTTGCAGAATGGTCAAGAAAAGGTAGATTAATTGAACGTTTCAAACCTCAAACAAAGCCTTTTTACGTAAGGAATACAGAAGCACTTGAAAATGGAGAAAAGTATTTCGACATACTCAATAATCACAAAACAAGTAATCAAAACGAAACTGTTGTTGAAAGACTTGGAGTTATTTTAAAAAATGGAGATTATAAAAAAGCGCAACCAGAATTAGAAAAATTAGGTCTTTCGACAAACAAGCGAAATTATAATGTTTTAAAACCAGATGAACAAAGTTCTACAATAATGACCATCGCAGATGATTATATTCATTACAATTCGCCAAGGTCTTTAACAGTTAGAGAAATGGCACGTTTACAGTCTTTTGACGACTCTTTTGTATTTCAAGGGAAACGTTCAACAGGAGGAAATAATAGAAAAACGGAAGTGCCACAATACACTTTAGTTGGTAACGCTGTTCCACCTTTATTAGCAAGAGCAGTCGCAAGTGAAATTTTAAAACATATCAAGTGAGAAAACTTACAGACGAAGAACAAGAAAAAATAAAATTACTGACCAAAAACCAAGTTTCTCTTACTTTAATTGAGCCAACCGAAACCGGATTGAAAAAATCCATTATGGATGCGACTGGTTCTGTTCGTAGTTATTTGAAAAGTGAGAACATTCACGATTATGAATTGCAGAATCAAGGTACAGAGAGCAAAGTAATGATTCCAGCAATTATTCATACTGGTTTTAAGACTGTAAAATCAAAAGCATCTCTATATCGTCCTTCAACTAAAAATGGAGACCCAAGAATTTGGTTTTATGGTTTAACAAAAGTTTCCGACCCAAACGATATTATTGCAATCACATATTATAATGATAGTTTTCAAGTTTTTAACTTGACAAAATTGAATGTGACTGAATTAATAAATTCACCCATAATTAATCCATTCCAAGAATTGATTTCTTCTATAAATTTCGAAGAAAGCGAAATTTCGATTGAGTTGCTGAACAAACTTAAAATCATATCAAAGAAAGGGTTTGTGAAGTCCGAAGTAAATTCTGATACGGGAATTGGAAGAACTATAGAATCATTACTTGGTATTGAAATGAATTCGTCCAAAGCGCCTGACTATAAAGGAATTGAATTAAAATCTTTTAGAGATAAAAGAAATAACAGGAAAGGTTTATTTGGTAAAACCCCAAATTGGAATTTAAGTAAATTTAAATCAAGAGTTGAAATATTGGATACTTTTGGGTATTGGGAAAGCGGAATTTTTCGTCTCTATAATACTATGAGAGGAACTGGAAGAAATGCCCAAGGTCTTATGTTGAGAATAGAATATAATAAGGACTGGTTATTGGAAAACTCTGATAGACCAGAGATAGGAGATTTTCTGGTATGGGAACTTGAAACACTTCGTAAAGCATTATTGAAAAAACATAAAGAAACTTTTTGGATAAAAGCGGAAAGTAAAATTGAAAACAATAATGAATATTTCCATTTTAAAGAGGTTGAACATACTAAAAATCCTATGGTGGATAAATTTGAAATCCTCGTTGAGACTGGAGCAATAACAATGGATTACCCTATTAAAAGAATGCCTGATGGTAAAGTTATTGATAAAGGTTGTAATTTTAAGCTTAATTCGAATTGTTTGGACTTATTATTTCCGCCAAGTGCAAACTATGACTTGACAGCATAATGGAATTGCCAACGCTAGCAAGTTTGCGGAAAAACGCCAGCCAGGTAACAATGTGTATAAAACATAGCTAGTAAAGGCTTTACCAAAGGTTTGTGCTTCTTTACTAAGTCCGCCAAATTTTTAATTTGGTTATATTTAGAAAAAAATAAACATAAAAATTAAAAATTCGGCTCTGTGTTAATCCGAAAAGTTAGTGTCGTTTTATACGCTAGGTTTCATACACTAGACCGTTACCTACAATATGAAAAAAACATTGCTATTCATCATACTAATCGGAATTACGAATTCTGTTTTCGCTCAATCAAGTGAGGAAAAAGTGGAAGAATTTTTTGAATTAATACAATGCAAAACACTTTTAGAACAAGGATTTAATGGAATTGAAAGTGCAATAAACGAAAACAAAGAAATTTTATTCAAGGAATATGAACTTGATTTTGAAAATAAAGAGGATGTTCTAGAATTTGACAACTTTTTAAATGAAGTTATTGAATTAATAAAAGGCGAAACCTATGTTTATATTTCAGATAAATACACGAGAAATTACTCAAATAAACAAGTACAGAATTTTATCAATTTAGCTAAAGACAAAAAGTCAGAAAAAAATATTTTGGTCGAGTCAAATTTTAAAATAGAACTTGATTCTATCCTTCAACATCAAGGAGTTAATTTGCAAAATGATATTCATCTAACACTAACAAAAATAAGAGCTAAATACAGACCTCTAATTCTAAAAATTATTGAAAACGGAACAGAAAAAAATATTTCAGAATTAGAATTGGATTTTTTATTGAACACTAATGATTTACAAAAACCTAATGTTTCAATCTTAAGCAAATCCAGCGCAGAAATAAGTTTACCTAAAAACTTTGACTTTGACTCTGTGATTTCACTAACAATTAAGTTAGATGACGAAATTTATATAATTGATAGATATAATATGAATTTACCTGAAATTGTACGGGAAGTTTCAAGTCCATTGACAAAGGCTGGATTTGAAGATTTGGAATTTTGGACTTTAACTATCGACGAAAATAATATTAGTCTAAAAATCAAAGCTGAAGTGAATATCGGGAGATAAATACTGTAGGTAACATTGTATATAAAAAATAGCGCGAGCCATTGCTAACACAAAGGTTCGGGCATTTTTGGAAAGTCGCCAAATTTTTAAATTTGACGATTTCCAAGTAAAAAGATAAATAGTAAAATTTAAAAATTCGGCTTGTGTTTCATCCGAAAAGTTATTGCTTATTTTCAGCGCTACTTTTCATATACGGAGCCGTTGGCAATAATTTGAGAAATGACGAAATACATTCAAATTTTATTAACCCTATTGACATTATCTGCTTGCGGACAAAATGCAACTGAAATGAAAACACCAGAAAATGCGAATGAAAAATTTTCGGAATTCATTGCAAAGAAAAAGTTTGTTGAACAACCATATCCGAGTTTCTATTCTGGAATTGCAGACGAAAAAATGCGACCAATTTTCACGGAAAAAATAAACAAAGTTGCGATTGATTTTAAGAATGTTGCAGAATCTGAAAAACCGACTGATAAAAAGTATCAAGAAAAAATCGGAATTGGACTTTCGAGGTTTGCGGATATTTATCTGGAATTAGATAGAGAGGATAGAGAGAGAGTTTGTCTGTATTTTGAGGAATTAATGGATATTGTTGGACTGGAAAATTCGAATGGTCAACTCAATAAATTTATGTACGGTTTTGACCCAATGGAAAAGCCAAAAGAAAAAAAGTGGACTGATTCGCACGGAAACGCCTTTATCGAAAAAGGAACTGAAATTTCAATAATACCAGCGAAGTGCAATAAAACAGGAAAAAAATATAAGGTTTTTCTTTACAACAAAACCACGGAAAATATTGGAATTATAAAAGACTTAATTATTAAACCAAGGGAATTTAAAGTATTCAACGTTTTAGATACAGATACTCTTAAATTAGATAATGGAGTTAAGTTCATGTTCGGAGAAACATATGGGCTTGAAGTTGAGGACAAAAAATCGCAAGTTAGTGGACTTGGAGGAAAATATTTGACTGATTATGGCGTGCCGAATGAAATTGATTTTGCTTTTGTCATAGTTCCAGTCGGAAAAGGAGATTAAAAATAAAAACTATTGCCGACACCGTATATAATTTATAGCTAGTTCTAGCCAGCTTACGAAAATCCTTGCAGATTTTCTATTCGGTTTGTATTTGCTAAATTAGGTGCTTAAAACACGCACAAACCATATACAAATACATTGGCAATAATTAAAAAGAATGACAAATAATAGACATAAAATTGCTTTAATAGGTTTTTTAATAATGTTTCTAAATGTTTTTGGACAAGAAACTGAATTAGGATATAAAACAGAAAACCATAAAATATCTTCACAAGATAAAGATGAATATATACTAAAAGTAACTTTTCCAAGAAATTACAGTTCAGATAAAAAGTACAAAACACTTTACTATTTGGATGCGTATTGGCTAACCGAAATTACTCTTGGCTCATATACTATACTAGATTTTTGTGATTATGTTGAAAATGTTGTTTTTGTGGGAATTTCATTAAATGGTAATGAAAAAGATTGGCATAAACAAAGAGATATGGACTTTACCCCTTCACCATTTAAAAATTTAGGACTTTTAGAAGATTTAAAAAAATCAAACCCAGAAAACAACATTAAAATTACTCTCAAAACAGGAGGTGGGCATCAACTAACTGAAGAAAATACAGGAGGAGCAAATTTATTTTTGAACTTTCTAGAAAATGAAGTAATTGAATTTATAGAAAAAAAATATCCTAATTTGAATAAGCGAAGAGGGTTACTTGGGCATTCTTTCGGAGGGCTTTTTGGGTTTTATGCTTTACAAAATCGTCCCGAATTATTCCAAGACTTACTATTAATATCTGCATCACTATCATGGAATTCGTTCGAATTAGTTGATAAAGGAAATTTTTCAAAATTGGAAAAATCAAAAAGTGAAATAAAACTT
The DNA here is from genome assembly GCF_053601615.1 of Pontimicrobium sp. MEBiC06410. Taxonomy (NCBI): domain Bacteria; kingdom Pseudomonadati; phylum Bacteroidota; class Flavobacteriia; order Flavobacteriales; family Flavobacteriaceae; genus Pontimicrobium; species Pontimicrobium sp. MEBiC06410. Next base: position 90,338 of record NZ_JBSHNT010000153.1, on the reverse strand, counting down.
TATCATAGTTATGGTGGAGAAGAAATAAATGGAATAAAAACCTCAAACAATAATTTAAGTAAAATTATTACAAAATTAGAGCTTGAAAACTTGAATTATAAATTTGATCCAATTAAAAATACTAATCATCACTCAGTTTTATCAAGAGCAATTTATGATGGATTATTGTATTTATATCGAAAATAACTATTACCAACAATTTGTATAGTTAATTGTTCGTTTTCTTTCGCTAACTTAGTTCTAGCAATGTAACTAACCGTATAGGAACACGTTTTGTGTTATTCAAAAAAAACACTTAATCTATCTATGAACTATCAAACATTCCAACCCAATACAGATTTAGAATCTCTTGTAAGTTGTTATTGGACTTTGGAAGTTCCTGCCGAAAACGATTCGAAAAGACAACGAATTATACCCGATGGTTGTATAGAAATGGCATTTATTTTAGGAGACGATATAAAGCGTTATACTTCGCAAAATAGATTTATACTGCAACCCCGAGCAATGGTTCTTGGACAAACGATTGAGCCATTTTATATAGAACCAACAGGCTATGTAAACACTTTTGCAATTAGTTTTTATCCTTATGGTTTTGCCAATTTTGTTACTATGCCTATTAAAAATTTAGCAAATAAAGAAACACCGTTAGAATTATTGTTTGGAGTGCATACCGCAAACCAATTGGAGGAAAAAATTATTGAGGCAGCTAATACTAGCGAGCGAATAGAAATAATTGAAAATTTTCTTTTAGATAAGTTAAATGAAAAAACGACAATAGATAATATTGTAAAAGCTACTATTGATGCCCTTTTAGCAACAAAAGGCAGTGCTTCTATAAGCGAAATTCTTAAAGAAGATTTATCAAAGCGGAGGCAACTAGAAAGAAATTTTAAAAAACAAATTGGTGTTAGTCCAAAACAGTTGGGTAAAGTAATCCGATTACAAACTGCATTAAAAATGTTGCTGAACAAAAAGGCGGATAATCTGACCCAAATTGCATACCAAAGTAAATATTTTGACCAAGCCCATTTTATAAAAGACTTTAAGGAGTTTACTGGTATTAACCCAAAAGACTTTATAGGTAATGAAAATATGACGCTTTCTACTCTTTTCTATAGATAGCCTTTTGTGTCGCATTTTTACAATTTTGGTATTTGATCGTAATCTAAATTTGTCTTGTCAATACAAACAGGACAATAATGAAAAAATCCATATTTTGTACAGCCTTAATTCTTTCTCTTAGCATTACAGCTTGTAATAACCAAAACAAATCTAAAACCGATACTATTTCGGTAGAATCCAATATTAATCAAAAAACAAAAGAAATGAAAAGTCATATTTCAATTTTTGAAATTCCTGCAACAGATATTTCAAGCGCAGTAAATTTTTATGAAGCAATTTTGGACATTAACATTGAGAAAATGACAATGCCTGAAATGGAAATGGGAATATTTCCTTATGAAGAACAGGTAGTTACAGGAGTTATTATTAGAGCAGAAGGCTATAAACCTTCATCTAACGGTGTTACTATATATTTAAACGGTGGAGCTAACCTTCAAATTATTCTTGATAAAGTTGAGAAAAATGGAGGGAAAATAATTGTTCCAAAGTCACTTCACGCAGATGAAAGTGGTTATTACGCACTATTTATTGACTCAGAAGGGAATAAAATTGGGCTGCATTCTCCAAACTAAACAGAGAAAAGAACGAACGCATAACAACGTATGTAATTCATAGCTAGTTAGTTGTTTAATTGTAATTAAGACATATTTAGAAAGTCGCCAAATTTAAAAACCTGGCTTGTGGCAAATCCGAAAATAATTTTCTAATTTACACGTTACAAGCCATATATAAGGCTGTTGGCATACATTACAATAAAAGAATCATATTTTTTAAGAATGAATTATTCATACTTAAAAACATCTAGAAATACAACGTAAGTTTTAAGGAAGATCTACGGAAATTTTTCCATTTAAAACATCACCATTTCTTAGAACAGTATTACAGAATATTATAGTAAGGATTTGGTTATTATTCTCAACAAACACCTCGGTTTCAGGTGTAGAACTGTTTCCAATCAATACTTGATTTGTAGATTTTGTTAACTCTCTTTCTAAGTAAGAAATGTCAAACATGTAATCTACACCAAAATATTGAGCTGTAATCGGGTTTCCATTATCCAACTCATTAAAACTCACTTCAAATATATTTGGCCAATTTCCAAATCTAATCCCTACATTTCCTTCATCACAGCAAATTGGTTCTAATAATTCTGGATTAGATGCGGTATACCACGTACCATTAATACTGTAATAATTATCCTGTACATATGAACAAGGAAAACTAGAAGTAGTAAATTCTTCCCAATCATCTTCTTTACTATCACCATTTCTTGTAAATGCCGTATAATAATAAGTAGTATTTGGCTCTAATCCATCCATGAAGTGGTTAAAATTATAGAATCCATTATAATAATCAACTTCACCTTCAAGTTCAATTATTTGATCATTACTTGAATCATTTGGATCTCCAGTTCTGAGAATAAAACCTACTTTGTAAGTATCAGGTTCAGAGAAAGTTACTTGAGAATGATCAATAAATCCATTCATAGTTATGGAGTTCGTTGTTCTATAAGTTGCATAAGATCTTACATTAGGAGCATCATAAACTTGGGTATCCTGAGTATCATCATTTGACGAATCAGAACTGTCATCACTACATGAACAAAAAGCAAAAGCGATAAATAAAAAGGAAAATATTTTATTCATTTTAAAAGATTAAAATTAGTGTTGTCAAATCTAAATAAATTAAAAAACATATGCCAACAGTGTGTATAATTAATTTTGGTCGTTGCCTATTTTGAAAATTCCTTCGGAATTTTCTCGCATTCGTTTTTGTTTACTAAATTAGTTGTTGAAACACGCAACTAACTATACATAATAGCCCTCGTCGGGTTGGCTTTTATTAAGACAAAGATGAATGAAAAATAAATTAAGGAAAATTAAAGTGAATGATGAAACTTATTTATGAAAACGAGGACATCATCATTTAACTGAATTTAAACACTCTGAATGTGTTGAAAAGGTGACTATATATCTTGAAGGATTCAAAAAATCACCGCTTCTGTTATCATTTAGAGAAGAAGATAATATAATCGTAGAAACTGATATTGAAAAAGAGAAATGGTATGTTGGATATCCTGATGAAGGTGTGACTTGGCTATCTAAGCCCAGAGCTGATAAGAAACCACAAACTGAACACATTGAAGTTAATTTGAATCGACCTGCGGTAATAGCTGAACTCATTAGATATTTTAATTTGAATGGATGAAAGTCCAAAGAAAGTTCTAAACCATTTGTTGAAGAAAATGCTCTGAAAATTCTTGAAACAATAGATTTACCTCAGGGAATTAATTAAAAATAACGAAAAGCTAACAATGGTTATAATTAATACGGGTTTTGGTGCTTATCCCAAAGTTTAGTGCTTTTAAACCAAATCCGCCAAATCTTTTGATTTGGCTTTAAAATGAAAAAGATAAAACAAAATAAAAAGTTTTGGCTAAGTGCTTATTTGAAAATTTAGTTTATTCAAACCCCGTACTACGCATAGCCAAACCGTTACCTGTAAACTGAAAAACTATGTTCCAAAATCATATAACAGTTAAAAACCGACACAAGAAGTTTATAAAAACAGTATGTGAAACCGAAACAGTTTACGTACTGAAAAATAAAAAAGGATTTGCAACTTCAAGTTCAGTCCATTATGATGACGAAGATGGAGAGCCTGTTGGAATGATTTGTTTTTGGGCTGAAAAGGCAAGAGCAAAGTCTTGCGTAAAAGGCAGGTGGAAAAATTATGAGTCGACTGAAATATCTCTATCTGAATTTATGGAAAACTGGTGTGTTAGAATGGAAAATGACGGACTTTTAATTGGAACACAATTTGACCAAAATATGTTCGGATTTGAAGCAGAACCTTTGGAATTAATAGTAGACTTATCGACTGAATTAAAATCAATCGGAAAGGATTTGAATTTTCGAAAGTTTAATGGGATTGAGGACTTAGAAACTCAAGTCAAAGAAATAATGGAATGATAAAAAGCCAGCAGATAATACTGGTAACCGTTGTACATGTCTATAATTTTCTACAAGTCTCTTTTAAGAGAATTCTGTCTTTTTTAAAGTACATTAAGTTAAATTTTAGATTCTTTAAAAGATGCTTATACGCTGTAAAAACAAGTTGTTTTGTTTAATAATTTGGAACTTGTAACAAAATACAGGACAAAAGAAAAGACATAGGGCACAATTACAACAAAAAAAGGATTCGTTTTTCGAATCCTTTTTTGTTCACAAAGTATATTTTTAATTAAGCCTTTTCAACTTTAGTACAACATGCTTTTTTGCAATCTTTAGCACATGCTTTTTTCTCTGCTTCCGTTTTGTTTTTACAACATTCTTTTTTGCAATCGGTTTTACATTCTTTTTTAGAAAAAGCATCTACAGTTTTCATGTCCTTTACTTTATAAGTGTCTGCAACACTAGTAACAGTTTTTTCCAAAGAAACAGGTGTTACTTTTGCGTTGTCATACTCGACCATTGCTAGTTGTCTGTCGAAATCTACAACCGCAGACTTTACACCTTCCATTTTAGCCATTTTCTTTTCAATAGTCTTAGCGCACCCCATAGCGCACGTCATACCTTCAATTTTAAATTCGGCTTTAGCATAAGTTGCATTAGGGTCTAAAGTTGCTTTTTTAGTTTCTACCTTAACGTTAGTTTCAACAGTTTTAACTTCAGGTTGAGTTGCTTCATTTTTACAGTTAAAAGTAACTAAAGTTAATATTGCAATGGCTAATATGTTTTTTAATGCTTTCATAAATTATTGTTTTTATTCTATAGTATGGTTACAATAGAATTTAATTATTAAAATATAGATTACAAAATTAATAATTATATCTATTTATTGCGTTAATAATTCCATTTTTGCATAACTAAACGAGTCATCATGCCTAACAAAAATTATAAATGGGGGTATTTACTGTTGCTTTCGCTAATTTGGGGAACTTCTTTTATACTCATAAAAAAATCTTTATTAGGTTTAACTGCATATCAATTAGGAGCCTTAAGAGTAATAATAACTGGGTTGTTTTTGTTAGTTATTGGTTATAGACGAATTAAAACAATTAGTAAAAAAGATTGGAAATGGATTACTATTTCTGGTTTTATAGCTTCTTTTTTTCCTGCTTTTTTCTTTGCTATTGCCGAAACCGAAATAGATAGCGCTATAGCCTCTATTTTAAACTCGTTAGTACCGTTAAACACAATATTAATGGGGCTTGCTATCTTTAAAATAGGGACAAGTAAACGGCAGATATTAGGAGTTATTATTGGTTTTATTGGTACTGCTATTTTAATATTAAAAGGCGCAAATTTAAATCCTAATCAAAATTATTTATATGCTGGTTTTGTTATAGTTTCTACATTAATGTATGCTATTAATGTAAATATTATTAAGCGTTATTTACAAGATGTAAAACCATTAACTATAGCAGTTGGTAATTTTATGCCTATTATGGTTCCTGCATTTATAGTATTAATATTTACTGGTTTTTTTACTGAAGTAACCCTTGGTAATGAGAATTTAAAAATAGCGTTATTATATGTTACTATTTTATCTTTGTTTGGTACAGCTTTAGCAAAAGTATTATTTAATAGGTTGGTGCAAATTTCTACACCTGTATTTGCTTCTTCTGTAACTTACATAATGCCTGTTGTAGCTTTAGGTTGGGGGCTTATAGATGGAGAAGAATTTAGTGTATTACAAGGTTTTGCAACGCTAATTATTTTAATAGGTGTGTATTTAGCTAATAAAAAGTAAAAGATAAAAAAAACCGAAGTGATAAACTTCGGTTTTTTTATAGATATAAATTTATTTATAGATTAATTAAAATCTTCTTCGGTTACACCTTCGTTGATTTTAACATCGGTAGATTGTAAAGTAATAACTTGTGGACCTACTGTTATTTTTTGAGTGTAAGGAAATTTAATGCCATCTACAGATTTGTAATCGGATACATTTTCTATAGTAGTCATGGATTGTCCTTGTGCCTCTGATGTAGACTCAGATTGTACTAATAAACCATTTTCTACACTGTAGTATCTATAAGATACATCCTCTCCTTCTGTTACTTTTATTTTGTATACATCAACACCATCAATAGTAGTTGAACTTTCTAATGAAATGTTAGACTCATTATAATATAATTCTGGAAATAACCCTTTTGTAGATTTTTGTTTATCTAATTCTTTTTCACTCATTGGTACTTTACGTCCCATTTGTTCTTGGTATCCATTAGCGCCATCAAACTTACGCTTCATTAATGTGCCCATACCTTCGGCAACCATTTCCATAGAAATTTTATTTGGTGCCATAGCTTTAATTATTGCTTTTGGAGAGAATGGTGCGCCTGCAATTGTAACGTCTGCATTTGTTAATACTGTTTTAACAGTTTTTAATTTCGCTTCTCCACCTACAGCTTTAATATAGTCACTTATTACAGTTTGTGCAGTTACTCCTTTAGGAATAGGTTTAGAATATACAGGTTTGTCTACAGGCTTAGCGTATTTGTCGTAGTATTTAATTGGAATTCCTGTTTTTTCAAGGTTTTCTAATACATCACTACCTTTACCAACTACAACTATTCTTGCATTTTCTGAGGTAAAGTATTTATTTGCAGCACGTTTTACATCGTCTGCAGTTACTGCATTAACCTTTTTAAGATAAGTTGTATAGAAATCCTCAGGTAAATTATTCTTTTTAATATTTAAAGCGTAGCGAGCTATTGTTTCTGGGCGCTCTAGTGCTAACACAAAGCTACCAACATATTTTGCTTTTGCGTTATTAAGATCTTTTACTGAAACAGTTTCAGTTTTAATTCTGTTAACTTCTTTTAATATTTCAACAACTGCACTGTCTGTTACGGTATTTCTTACTTTAGCAAAAGCATTAAATCTTGCTGCTCCATATTTGTCTGTACCTAAACTAGAATAAGATCCGTAAGTATAGGCTTTGTCTTCACGAAGGTTTAAAAATAAATAACCTTCACCACCACCACCTAAAATATAGTTAGCAATTTTTGCTCCAAAAAAATCTTCATCATTCATTTTTAAGGGCACATTGTTTGTTAAGGATATATTAGATTGTACCGCATTTGGCATGTCTACAAAATTAATTTGCGTGTATTTTACATTTGCTTTTGGAGGTAAAACAGTTGTTTGTACTTCTACCATAGTATCCCAGCTAGCAAAATATTTTTTTATTTGCTTTTTAACAGTTCTAAAATCTACATCACCTACAACAACCAAATAAGCATTTTTAGGAGTAAAATATCTTCTGTAATAGCTTACAACATCTTTTAATGTAATATTTTGTAATGTCTCTTCTGTTACGAATTCACCATTTGCATGTTTAACTCCAAATGATAATGCTCTTCCAACTCTACCAGCTACAACATCTGAACTTTTAGCGCTAGATTTAATGTTTTCTAAAACTTTATCTTTTTCTTTTTGAAACTCTTCTTCAGTTAATAATGGGTTTATTGCGGCATCAGCCATAAGCTCTAAAATACGCTCAGAGTATTTAGTTAGAGAAGAAGCAGAAGCACTTTGCGAACTAAATCCTAGTCTAGCACCTAAAAAGTCAATTTCTTCATTAAATTCATCTTTAGAAATATTAGTAGTTCCATTCCCTAGCATGGCTCCTAGAATACTGGAAACTCCAGCGATATCTCCTTCTACAATTGGTTTATTATCTATAGTAAGGCTGTAAGAAACTCGAGGTAATTTATGATTTTCTACAACTAATACCTTAAGTCCGTTTTTAAGTTCGAATTCTCCTGGCTTTTCTAAGGTAATTGTTGGTGCTGGTCCAGGTTTAGGTTGTTTTGACCTATCAACTTGTGCCGAGGCAGAAATTGATAATAAAAACAATACTATTACTGCAGTTATTTTAGTCTTCATTTGTACGTTTTTAATATTTTTAATTTTCATCTTTTTTAGGTAAATATTCTAAAATAAGACGTTGATTTGGATTTAAATACTTTTTAGCAACTGCTTGCATTTCTTCTCTTGTAATAGATCTGTAAATGTCAATTTGATTGTTAATTAAGTTTACATCTCCATATAACATATAGTAACGTGCTAATGAATTAGCAATGCCTTCAATACTAGAATTAGAGTTCACGAATTGGTTTTCAAACTTGTTTTGAAGTTTTTGATAGTCTTTTTCAGAAATTAATTCATTTTGAACTTTAACTACTTCTTCGTCCATTTCTTTAACTAAATCATCTAAACTAACCTCTCCATGAGGTAAAGCAAATAATGCATAAGTACCATAATCTTCTTGGCTAAGATTAACAGCGGCTACTTGTAAAGCCATTTTTTTATCATCTACTAGTTTTTTATACAGTTTAGAGGTTTTACCATCACTTAAATAACTAGATATCATGTCTAAAACATAAGCATCTCGTTCTTTAAAAGAGGGTGTTCTATATGCAGCTATAACTGCTGGGATTTGAATATTATTATCATAAGCTTTTGCTCTAATAGGTTCTGTAATTGGGTCTTCTTTTGGGAAATTTCTAACAATATCTTTTCCTCTAGGAATTGGCCCAAAATAATCTTTAATCATTTTTTTAACAGCAGGAACATCAATATCTCCAGCAACTACAAGAACAGCATTATTTGGAACGTAGAATTTTTTGTTAAATGCCTGGAATTCTTCTAATGTAGCAGCATCTAAGTGTTCCATTTTACCAATTGTAGTGCCTTTATATGGATGCTTCTTAAACATGTATTGCTTAATTTCGGCTATAATATTACCGTAAGGTCTATTATCTACATTTTGGCGTTTTTCTTCTTTTACAACTTCATTTTGAGTGTCTACACCAATTTGATTGATAATTGGGTGCATTAATCGTTCTGATTCTAACCATAGCCCTAATTCTACATTATTAGAAGGAAATACTTCGTAATAATAAGTTCTATCATCTGTAGTATTCGCATTGTTATTTCCTCCATTAGAGGATACTATAGAAAACCATTTACCGCGTTCTATGTTTTTTGTGCCTTCAAACAATAAGTGCTCAAAAAAGTGAGCAAAGCCTGTGCGTTCTGGGTTTTCATCTTTAGCGCCAACGTGATACATTACCGAGGTTGTTACAACTGGAGCTGAATTATCCTGATGCAAAATAACGTGCATACCGTTATCTAAATCATACTCTTCAAACTTAACTTCTTGCGCAGTAGCTGTAAATCCAGCCAATAGCAAAGCCGCTAATGAGAATAAATTTTTTTTCATTTTGAGATTGTTTTTTATGATCATATTTCAAGTATGTCTGTAATAGTTATAAAATGTTACAGACTTAAGTAACAAAAATAACAATCACAAACGGTTTTATGCTAGTTAATACGCTAAAAATTAACATAAAATTACGGGTTTTACACAATTTTTTTCCGATATTTAAGTGAATTACTAACCTTTTAAAAATATTCATTATGAAGAAGTTAGCGCTTCCCATTAGGTTGGGGATAGTAATAAGTGGGTGTTTAATAGCCTTCTTTTTAATATTATCATTATTTGGTTTACATACCAAGCCTGTTTTTAGTTTGTTTAATGGTATTATTGTAGGTTTTGGAATTTACGAAGCCATTAGATATAATAAATTAGAGCTAGGCGATAAATTTTCGTACTCTGCTGGTTTTACAACAGGCATTGTTTCAGGCTTTTTAGCTACTTTAATTTTTACAGTTTTCTTTTTGTTTTATGCAACCGAAGTTGAGCCTTCATTTTTGTCTAACTTGTTAGTTGTTTTTAAGGGAGATTATAATGTAGGTATAGGTTTAGTTACTTTTGTAGTGGCTATTATGGGCTTTGCAACTACAGTTGTTTTAACCCTTAATAGTATGCAACTTTTAAAAAAGAGCAGAAATATTGCTCAAAAAGCATAAAACGTTTGTAGATTAATTAATTAGCAGTATATTTGCACTCATTTTTTGAACAAAATTAATTAACAAACATTACGCTATGTACGCAATTGTAGAGATAGCAGGGCATCAATTTAAAGTTGAAAAAGACCAAAAAGTTTTTGTTAATCGTTTAGCAACAGAAGAAGGAAAGGCAGTATCTTTTGATAATGTACTTTTAGTTGCAGATGGTAGCAATGTAACTGTAGGCGCCCCAGCTATAGACGGAGCACAAGTAAGTGCTAAAGTCTTAAAGCACCTTAAAGGTGATAAAGTTATCGTTTTCAAAAAGAAAAGAAGAAAAGGTTACCGTGTTAAAAACGGTCACAGACAAGCCTTAACTGAAATCGTAATTGAAAGCATCGTAGCTTCAGGAGCAAAGCCAGCAAAAGCTGCTCCAAAGAAAGAAACTAAAAAAGCAGAGCCAAAAGCTGAAACTAAGAAGGCTGCTAAGAAAGCAACAGGAAAAACTGACGATTTAAAGAAAATTGAAGGTATTGGACCAAAAATTGCATCAACATTAGTAGAAGCTGGTATAGCAACATTTGCTGATTTAGCAAAAACTGATGCCGCAAAGATTTCTGAAATCATTGCAGATGTTCGTGGAAACCACGTAACTGATACTTGGCCAGCACAAGCTCAACTAGCTGCTGATGGTAAGTGGGATGAGTTAAAGAAATGGCAAGACGAATTAGATGGCGGAAAAGCTTAATTAGCAAAACCGTTTAAGTTTAACAATATAAAACCTTAAGACAATGGCTCATAAAAAAGGAGTAGGTAGTTCTAAGAATGGTAGAGAATCAGAATCGAAACGTTTAGGTGTTAAGATTTTTGGTGGACAAGCTGCTATTGCTGGGAACATCATCATAAGACAAAGAGGTAATACACACCACCCAGGTGAAAATGTATACCAAGGGAAAGATCATACTTTACATGCTAAAGTTGACGGTCTAGTAAAATTTACAAAGAAAAAAGATAATAAATCTTACGTTTCTATAGAGCCTTTCGAAGCTTAGAAATAATTTCTTTTTAGATATTAAAACCCTCATTCCAAATTTGGAATGGGGGTTTGTTTTTACAATAAACTTTAATTGTCTTCGTTGTGTTTAAATGAAAAAACTCATACTGCTATACATTCTACTTAATGTAAATACAACCTTTAGTCAAGATAAGAGTAATATAAAAACCATTCACGTTTTTGTCGCGCTTTGTGATAATGCAAATCAAGGGATTGTTCCAGTACCTAAAAAGTTAGGTAATGGACAGAATGCAAATAATAATTTGTATTGGGGCGCTTTATATGGGGTTAAAAGCTATTTTAAACGCAGTATAGATTGGACTTTAGTTTCATCGCAGTTAAACCCTGAAACTTATATTTTAGAACGCTTATTGTTTAAACATAATAATTCTAATACGTATTTGTTGGCAGATGCTTACGATGGTAAATTTATAAAACATACAATAACAAGCTTCTTAGAGGCTAATGCAGGGCATAATACAATTACAATAGCATATAACAACCAAAAATTACTGTTTGGTGGTAGTTCTAACCTTTTAGCTTATGTAGGTCATGATGGTTTAATGGAATTTAGTGTAGAGGGTAATTTTAAACCATTAAATACAAATAAAAGAGAAGCTATAATTCTAGCTTGCATTAGTAAAACTTATTTTAAGCCATACTTAGAGCAAACAAAATCTAAGCCTTTGGTATGGACAACTGGTTTAATGGCTCCAGAAGCCTATACGCTTAAAGCAGCAATAGAGGGTTGGGTTTTAAATGAAACCGATAATGAAATTAGAGCGCGCGCTGCCCAAGCTTATAATAAATACCAAAAATGTGGTATTAGAGGGGCTAGAGGCCTGTTAGTAACTGGATATAATTAAAAAACCCTTACATTTCTGTAAGGGCTTATAACACTTATTTTAATTTATGATTTTTCTATGCTAATAGAAAAACAGAAACCAATTTATTAGTATCTGTAATGTTCTGGCTTGTAAGGTCCTTCAACCGTTACACCAATATATTCTGCTTGCTCTTCACGAAGTTCTGTTAATTCAACTCCTATTTTAGCTAAGTGTAATTTTGCTACTTTTTCATCTAAATGCTTTGGTAACATGTATACTTCATTTTTATAGTTTTCAACATTGTTCCAAAGTTCTATTTGTGCTAACGTTTGGTTAGTGAATGAGTTACTCATTACAAAACTAGGGTGTCCTGTTGCACAGCCTAAGTTTACTAAACGTCCTTCAGCTAGAATAATAATATCATTACCGTTAACATTATATTTATCAACTTGTGGCTTAATAGTATCTTTAGTATCACCAAAGTTACCGTTTAACCAAGCCATATCTATTTCGTTATCAAAGTGACCAATGTTACAAACAATAGTTTTATCTTTCATAGCCTCAAAATGACGACCTTGTACAATATCTTTATTACCAGTAGTAGTAATAATAATATCAGAGTTACCAACAACAGTTTCTAAACGTTTTACTTCAAAACCATCCATAGCTGCTTGTAAAGCACAAATAGGATCAATTTCTGTAACAGTTACAATACTTCCTGCACCTTTAAAAGAAGCGGCAGTACCTTTACCAACATCTCCATAACCACAAACTGTTACACGCTTTCCTGCTAACATAATATCTGTTGCACGACGAATAGCATCTACAGCACTTTCTTTACAACCGTATTTGTTATCGAATTTAGATTTAGTAACACTATCGTTTACATTAATGGCTGGCATTGGTAATGTTCCATTTTTTACACGCTCGTATAATCTATGTACACCAGTCGTTGTTTCTTCAGATAAACCATTAATTCCTGCTGCTAATTCTGGATACTTATCTAAAACCATATTAGTTAAATCACCTCCATCATCTAAAATCATGTTTAAAGGCTTACGGTCTTCTCCAAAAAATAAGGTTTGTTCAATACACCAGTCAAACTCTTCTTCTGTCATGTCTTTCCATGCATACACAGCAGTTCCAGCAGCAGCAATAGCAGCAGCAGCTTGATCTTGTGTAGAGAAAATATTACAAGAACTCCATGTAACTTCTGCACCTAAAGCTTGTAACGTTTCTATTAAAACAGCAGTTTGTATTGTCATATGTAAACATCCTGCAATACGTGCACCTTTTAAAGGTTGAGAGTCTTTATACTCTTCACGTAAACTCATTAACCCAGGCATTTCTGCTTCAGCTAAATTAATTTCCTTTCTACCCCATGCCGCTAGAGACATATCTTTTACCTTATTAGGTACGTAAGCAATAGTTTTTGTACTCATTTTTAAATTTTTATTCGTTTTTACAATTATGTTATTATGTAGTTTTTAAATTATTGTCTTTAAAACCAACATTGCTTATAGTTCATAATTGTATATTTGTTTTCAATTTAAGAGTGCAAAGATAATCAATAACTATCAGAATATTAAATGCCTGTTTACAAAACCCTGCATCCTAATTCACAAACTACTGTTAAAATCTGGAAGATTACAGAGACTTACAAGGAACTCCTTACACCATTAACTTTAAAACCAGAAAGTGAAGCACGCGTTTTAGGAATGAAAAGCGAATTGCATCAGCGCGGTTTTTTAAGTGTAAGGCATTTATTGGCAGAATTTGGTTATACAGACACCGATTTATTTTACGATAAAAATGGTAAGCCACATTTAAAAGATGGCAAACACATTTCTATAACACATTCTTTTACGTTTTCTGGAGTTATAATTAGTGATAATGAAGTTGGTATTGATATTGAAAAACAGAGAGATAAAATAGCCATTATTGCTAAGAAGTTTATAATATACGAATTTGAATATTTAAAAGATACAGACCCAGAATACATAAATAAATTAACTGTAATTTGGGGCATAAAAGAATCGTTATACAAACTATTTGCTACCCCTGGCATGTTATTTAAAGAGAATTTTCTTGTAATTCCCTTTACAATAGAAGAAGGCAAAACGGTAGCCTGGATAGACTATAAAGGAGCAAAAAAACGTTATGATACTGAGTTTTTAGAGTTTGAAGGATTTACCTGTGCGTATGCTCTAGGCTAATATATTGTAAAGGTGTAAATGAAAGACGTTCTTCAAAATATAAAAGAAACCGCAAAAAAAAGAAAGTTACTTGCTGTATTAATAGATCCAGATAAAATGGAGGTAAATGCCTTGCCTAAATTTATAAAGAAAGTTAATGCCTCTATTGCAACTCATATTTTTGTTGGAGGTAGTACGGTTAAAGATCAAGTTACTCAGGTTTTTGTAAAGGAACTAAAACCTTTAACAAGTTTACCAATTGTTTTATTCCCTGGTGATGTTACTCAAATATCTAAAGATGCAAATGCTCTTTTATTTTTGTCTCTGTTATCTGGAGATAACCCAGAGTATTTAATAGGGAAGCATGTAAAAGCCGTTTCTAAATTAAAAGAAATAGATTTAGAAATTATACCTACAGGTTATCTATTAATAGAAGGAGGTGTAGAAACAGCGGTACAACGTGTAACCTTAACAAAGCCATTACCTAGAGGAAATACGCAGTTAATAATAGATACTGCAAAAGCTGGAGAATTATTAGGGATGCAGCTAATATATTTAGAAGCTGGTAGTGGAGCAAAAAAAGCAGTACCATTAGAGGTTATAAAATCAACTAAAGAAGTATTAAGTATCCCATTAATAGTAGGTGGAGGTATTAGAACTAAAGAACAATTAAAAGCAACATATAATGCTGGAGCCGATGTAGTAGTAATAGGAACTGCTTTTGAGGAAGATGAAGCATTTTTTGAAGTTTTAAAGGCGTAATAAAAGTAAATATGAATGTTATAATTTTTGGTCCGCCTTTAGCAGGTAAAGGCACGCAAAGCAAAAGAATTATTAAGGATTTCGGATTAACTCACTTGTCTACTGGAGATGTTTTAAGAGCAGAAAAAGAGGCGAAAACAGAATTAGGTATAAAAGCTTCAGAGTATAGTAGTAAAGGACTTCTTGCTCCAGATGATTTAGTAGCAAAAATTGTAGAAAAATTTTATCATAATCATAAATTGGACAAAGGTATTTTATTTGATGGTTATCCAAGAAATATCGAACAGGCAAAGCATCTTATAAATGTAATAGAAAAAGATGGAGGCGTTTTAGATAAAATAGTTTTTTTAAAAGTACCTAAAGAAGAACTTTTAAAACGAGCGATAATACGGGCAAAAGAAGAAAATAGGAAAGACGATAAGGATAGTAATACAGTAATGACAAGAATTAATGAGTTTGAAAACTCAACCATTCCTGCTGTTAATTATATTAAAAATAAAGGGATTAAAACAATAGAATTAGATGGGAATAAATCTATTGATGAGATATACCAAATTATAAAAAGAGAGTTAATCGATTAAAAAATGAACATTTCAGTAGATTTAACATTATCACCGTTACAAAACGATTACGAACACCACATAATAGAATTTATAAAAGCATTACGAGACTCTAAATTTACAGTATTGGAGAATCCATTAAGTACACAGATTTTTGGAGATTATAACGAGTTAATGCCTTTTTTAAATCAAGCCATTAAAACCTCGTTTATAAACCAAGATATATGTGTGTTAACTATGAAGGTTGTAAAAACAGACCGTAGCGATTATGAACCACATTTTTGATTTCTTTTTTGGTCAGTATTACGAATATGCAACCATAGATATTGTGCTAGAAATAGTAGCAGTAATTTTTGGTTTTATGTCTGTATGGTACTCTAAACAAAATAAAATATGGGTATTTCCAACTGGTATGATAAGTACAGTAATATTTGTGTATTTATTACTAAAATGGACCCTTTTAGGGGATATGATGATTAATGCTTATTATTTTATAATGAGTGTTTATGGATGGTATGTATGGACACGTAAAGTAGATGATACTTCGGTTACGCCAATTTCTGTAGCAACACCAAAAGAGAAAAAAATAAGTATAGTAATATTTTTTGCTACATTATTATTTGTATTTGCCGTTTACAATATGTTTAATAAATGGTCGGGGTGGACGGCATATATTGATACTATAACTACAGCTATATTTTTTGTAGGGATGTGGTTAATGGCAAGACGTAAAATAGAAAATTGGTTCTTTTGGATTATAGGAGATATTATATCTGTACCACTATATTTTTATAAAGGATTTACATTTACAAGTTTTCAATATTTAGGATTTACAGTAATCGCTATATTTGGCTATTTAGCATGGAAGAAAAATATAAACAAGAACCTGCAAACTGCATAAAAGTAGTTTTGTTTGGACCAGAATCTACAGGGAAAACAACATTATCTAGACAGTTGGCAAGACACTATAACTCGGTGTGGGTAAGAGAGTATGCTCGTGTATATTTACAAGAAAAATGGAATAATGAGCGTAAAACATGCGAACCTAAAGATTTGTTACCTATTGCTGAAGGCCAAATGCGAATGGAGAATGACTATGCGAAAAAAACAAATTCTGTTTTAATTTGCGATACAGATTTACTTGAAACAAAGGTTTATTCTGAGGCCTACTATTTAGGATCTTGCGATCCTGTACTAGAAAAATTTGCACTAGAAAACACATACGATTTATATTTTTTAACTTATATTGATACACCTTGGGAAGCAGACGATTTAAGAGACAAACCTGAGCAAAGAGAAGAAATGTTTAGAGCGTTTCAAAACACTTTAATAAAGTATAAAAGGCCTTATGTTTTATTGAAGGGAGATAAAAAGGAACGATTAGAAACAGCAATAAAGTATATAGATAATCTACTAAAAAAAGAGAAGTGAATTTCACTGCGAAACATATAAAACAAATAGAAAATAAAGGTATTACTGTTGAAAAAATAGAGCAACAATTAGCACTTTTTAAATCTGGATTACCGCATGTAAATCTAAAATCTGCTGCGAGCTTAGGAGATGGTATTTATAAGTTTTCTAATGAAGAGAATAATTTTTTTATAGACTACTATAATTCTAGAAAAGAAGCATTACATATCATGAAATTTATACCAGCTTCTGGTGCAGCAACAAGAATGTTTCGGTTTTTGTTTCAGTTTTTGGAATGTTACAATTCAGAAAAAGAAACTGTTAACTCTTATATAAATAGAAATAAGACTTCAGAATTGCCTCTATTTATAGTTGGATTGGATAAATTTCCATTCTATAATACGGTTTTAGAAACAGCAAAAAATGAGGTTGCCAATTATAATGCGCTGTCCAATGATGAAAAAATGATACTTTTTATTAAAACATTGCTGGAAAAAGATAAGCTTAATTATAGTTTTTACCCTAAAGGGGTTTTACCATTTCATAAATATAAAGACCATTTAGCTACTGCTTTCGAGGAACATTTATTTGAAAGTGCTCTATATGCCTCATCAAACAACGTTGCGAATCTTCATTTTACAATTTCAGAAAAACATCATACTAGTTTTAATGAAGAGTTTAAACGCATTCAAAATATAGTTGAGCAAAAAACGAATACTAAATTTAATATTACGTTTTCATACCAAGACAAATCTACAGATACTATTGCAGTAACCTTAGATAATGAACCCGTTATTAATAAGGATGGAAGTTTATATTTTAGACCTTCTGGACATGGTGCTTTACTATCTAATCTAAACAATCTAGATGCAGATGTTATCTTTATAAAAAATATAGATAATGTTGTTGTGCATGAATATGAGAAAGAAGTTGCTAAACATAAAAAAATATTAGCAGGAGTATTATTAAAAACACAAGAGAAAGTCTTTAAGTCTTTAAAGGATTTAGAAAGTGAAAATAATAGTGAAGCAGATTTAGTAGAAATCGCTCAGTTTTTAAGAACATCGTTAAATGTTGTAATATCTCCAGAGTTTGAAAAATATTCACTTAAATACCAAATAGAATATTTAAAAACAAAACTAAATAGACCAATTCGAGTATGCGGCATGGTTAAAAATGAAGGAGAGCCGGGAGGAGGCCCATTTTGGGTAAAAGATGAAAGTGGTAACACTTCGTTACAAATTGTAGAATCTGCACAGATAGATAAAAGCAATAAATACCAAAAAAGTATTTTAAAACATGCAACACATTTTAACCCTGTAGACTTAGTTTGTGGGATTAAAGATTATAAAGGTAATGTGTTTTGTTTAGAAAAATTTGTAGACCCACAAACAGCATTTATTACTAAAAAAACAATTGAAGGTAAGGAGATAAAAGCTATGGAGTTACCTGGGCTTTGGAATGGTAGCATGGCTAACTGGAATACTATTTTTGTAGAAGTCCCTTTAGTTACCTTTAATCCTGTAAAAACAGTAATAGACTTGCTTAAACCAGCACACCAAGTCTCTTAATATGTTTTCTGTTGAAGCATTAGTACAAGAATTTAACTTTAAAGCTATAAGAAGTTCGGGTAGTGGAGGACAACATGTAAATAAAGTATCGTCTAAAGTTGAATTATCCTTTTCTGTTATAGAATCAACAATACTAAACGAATTTCAAAAAGAAATTATCATTAAAAAGTTGGCACACAGGCTAACCAAAGATTCTGTTTTAGTATTGCAATGCGATGAAAAAAGAAGTCAGCATAACAATAAAGCTATTGTAATAAAACGTGGGATAGCTATTTTAAAAGCAGCATTAATAATTCGTAAAAAACGGATACCAACGAAAATTCCTAAATCGGTAATAAAAAAACGATTAAAAAATAAACGCATACAATCTGAAAGAAAAACCAATAGAAAAAAGCCAGATTTAGATTAAGGGAACAAACTTCACAAAAAACAAGAAAAGCAAATCTTAAATTAAAAAAACTACGCTATCTTTGCACCGATTTCAAAAAAGGGGTGCCTATATCGGCTGAGATCATACCCATAGAACCTAGAACAGGTAATGCTGTTTAGGAAACGAGAGTTATAAATGTCTAATAGATGTTTTAGTATGAGTAGATGTAAAACTAATGTTTTGCAAAAAATAAATTTAAAAATTTAATAAAGAATAATAGCCTCTTTTTATTCGACAATATATCGTTTCGAATGAAAAATATATTTACTTTTTTAACACTATTCGTGTTTACAGTATGTGCAAGTGCACAAGAACAAACTCAAGATTCTATCCCTACAAATACCTTAGATGAAGTTTTGGTAAAGTCGGTACGTGTATCTGCAGATTCTCCAATTACACACTCTAATGTAGATAAAGAAGCATTAGAGAAGCGCAATTTAGGACAAGATTTACCAATTTTATTAAACTATTTACCATCCGTTGTAACAACGAGCGATGCAGGAGCAGGAGTTGGTTATACAGGTATTCGTGTACGTGGTGTAAGTGCACAATCTACAAATGTTACTATTAATGGAATACCGTATAACGATGCAGAAAGTTTAGGAACTTTTTGGGTAGATTTACCAGATTTCTCTTCTTCGGTAGAAAGTTTGCAATTACAAAGAGGTGTTGGTACTTCTACAAATGGATCTGGAGCTTTTGGAGCTAGTGTAAATATTTTAACCGATGCTGTTGCAGATAAAGCTAATGGAGAAATTTCTAATACTTTTGGAAGCTTTAATACAAGAAAACATAACGTAAAATACAGCACAGGGTTATTAAATGATCATTTTGAAATTGCAGGTCGTTTATCTCAAATAAATTCTGATGGATATATAGACCGAGCAGAGTCCGATTTAAAATCATATTTCTTACAAGGTACTTATGTAGATAGTAACCGATTAATAAAAGCTTTGGCTTTTGGAGGGCATGAAGTAACATACCAAGCCTGGTTTGGGTTTGATCCAGCTACAATAGCAGCAATAGGAGAAAACCCTAATCTAGATGATAATAGAACATTTAATTTAGGAGGGATAAAGTTTGATGATAATGGTAATTTTGAAGGCTTTTATGATAATCAAGTAGATAATTATAAACAAGACCATTTTCAATTGCATTGGAACGAACGTTTTAATAACAATTGGTCTACTAATCTAGGGCTTAATTATACATATGGACGAGGTTTTTTTGAAGAGTACGTTGATAATTATCTCTATTCTAATATCTATTTTGAATCTGATGCTCAATTTTCATTCATAGGTTTGGATCCTATAGAAGTTAATGGGGTAAATATATCTTCTCAAGATTATGTAAGAAGACGATGGTTAGATAACGACTTCTATGTTCTTAATGCAAATGTAAATTATAAAGACTCTAAACTTAATTTAACCACAGGACTGTCTTACAGCTCTTACGATGGGGATAATTTTGGAGAAATTATTTGGGCACAATATGCAAGTAATAGTAATATAAGAGACCGTTATTATGATGGAAACTCTAATAAATACGATTTTAGTGTATTTGCTAAAGCAACGTATAAATTAAATGATAAATTAAGTTTATATGGAGATTTACAAGTACGTAAGGTAGATTACGATACTAGCGGAACAAATTCAGATAATGTTTTATTTGAAATTGATAAAAGTTATTCATTCTTTAATCCAAAAGCTGGATTATCGTATAATTTAGATGATAAAAATAACCTGTATTTTTCTTATGCAAGAGCAAATAGAGAAGCTAACAGAAGTGATTTTGAAAGTGACCCTAATATTAAACCAGAACAATTAAATGATTTTGAATTAGGATGGAGGCATACGAGTTCTAAATTTAGGTTTAATGCCAATGCCTATTATATGCTATACAATGAGCAGTTAGTATTAACAGGAGCTTTAGACAATTCTGGAGCACCAATTAGAGGGAACGCTGGAGAAAGCTTTAGA
The DNA here is from genome assembly GCF_053601615.1 of Pontimicrobium sp. MEBiC06410. Taxonomy (NCBI): domain Bacteria; kingdom Pseudomonadati; phylum Bacteroidota; class Flavobacteriia; order Flavobacteriales; family Flavobacteriaceae; genus Pontimicrobium; species Pontimicrobium sp. MEBiC06410. The sequence goes on along the minus strand of NZ_JBSHNT010000153.1, from coordinate 69,564 downwards.
TTAGGGTTAGAATTAGAAGCGGCAGTACAATTAACAGACAAGCTGGCAATACAGCCAAATGTGACAGTAAGTTCTAATAAAAATAAAGAAACATTTGCATCTATAGATGGAGAATTGGTAAACTTAGGAAAAACAAATATTTCATTCTCTCCAGAATTAATAGCTGCAAATGCTATAGTATTTCAACCAACAAAAGAGCTACAATTATCCTTTTTAAGTAAATATGTTGGCGAGCAGTTTATGGGGAATACAGACTCCGATGTTTCAAAATTAGAAAGCTATTTTGTGAACGATCTTAATATTACCTACGAGATAAAAACGAAAAAAATATTTAAGTCTATTCTGTTGTCAGGTTTAGTAAATAATATATTTGGAGAAAAGTATGTGTCTAATGGGTATTATTATACTTTCGATGACGATTTTTCTGTACCAGGTGAAATAAAAACGATAGAAGGTGCTGGATATTATCCACAAGCAACAACTAACTTTTTAGTAGGAGCAACTTTAAAGTTCTAATAAAAGAATAATCTGTGTTGTCCTAAAATAGGTTGACAGATTTAAAATAAATTAAGCCAGAGCATTATATGTCTCTGGCTTTTTTTGTATAATAAATTATTAATTATTAAAAACGCGTATAATGTTTCCATTAACTTCCACTGGGTAAGGTACTAGAGAGAATTGCCCGTTAGTACCAGTTTGAGGTAAACCATTTCCAGGAACTAAATAAGAGTTGCCGTCATCACAATTGCAAACAGCATTTGTACCATCCATTGTTAGTCTAGAGCACGAGTTTAATTGGTGGTTAGGGTCACTTAATTCATAAGCTTTGTAATTAGTTCCCCCAACATAATACACTACAATACCATTAATGCCATAATTATCATTCAAGGTAATAAAATTACCAGGAAATAATAAGTTGTTAAACTGTGGTAAACTAGTATTAATTAAACCTCCAGTATCAAAAGCAGCATTAGGAATGTTCTGATTTCGGGTTACATCATCATCATCTTTTTTACAAGATAGTAGTACCATGCATAGTAAAACAAATACTAAATAAATCTTTTTCATTTTTTCTAACATATTTTAAGACTTGCAATTTACAACAAAATGAATACTGAAATAAATATTTTGTATATTTGCAGTACAATCTCGTGAAAACGAGATTTTTTGTGTTTATACACTTTGCAATCAAAGCGCAAGTTTAAGTAAAACGAAAAAATTATGAGTAAAGTATCATACTATACACCAGAAGGATTAAAAAAACTAAGAGAGGAGCTAAGACAATTAAAAGATGTGGAGCGTGTAAAAGCATCTAAAGCAATAGCCGAAGCTAGAGATAAAGGTGATTTAAGTGAAAATGCAGAATACGACGCAGCAAAAGAAGCGCAAGGAATGTTAGAAATGCGTATTTCTAAATTAGAAGACCAATTAGCTGGAGCCCGCGTTATAGATGAATCTCAATTAGATATGTCTAAAGTTTTAGTGCTTTCTATTGTTAAAATAAAAAACCAGACTAATGGAATGGAGATGACTTATACCTTAGTTGCAGATGGAGAAGCCGATTTAGCAGCAGGTAAAATCTCTGTAAATTCGCCTATAGGACAAGGTTTATTAGGTAAATCTGTTGGGGATGTCGCAGAAATTAAAGTACCAAGTGGAATCATGAAATTTGATATAATAGAAATTTCAAGATAAACTTATAACATAAACATATAAAAGATTCCTGTTTTAGTAATAAAGCAGGAATCTTTTTTTATCTTTAATTTTCAATCTAACACTTTAAAAAATAATGGCATCAATTTTTACTAAAATCGTTAATGGAGAAATCCCTTGTTATAAGGTTGCAGAAACTGAAGATTTCTTGGCTTTTTTAGATGTAAATCCTAATGCTAAAGGCCATACACTTTGTATTCCCAAAAAAGAAGTCGATAAGCTATTCGATTTAGATGAGGCAACATATAACGGTTTAATGCAATTTTCTAGAAAAGTAGCCCTTGCTATAGAGAAAACGATACCATGTAAACGTGTTGGGGTTTCTGTTATTGGGTTAGAGGTGCCTCATGTACACGTACATTTAATTCCCCTTAACACTATGGAAGATGCCCGTTTTATAAATAAAGTAGTATTAACTCAAGAAGAGTTTAATATTACTGCACAAACGATACAAAAAGCATTATAAATTTTTCATTGTTAAAAGTGTAATAACTGTAGCTATAATAACCAATATTACAGTTAGTAATATCCAAAAAAGCTTTTTATATTTTTTAGATGTTTTTTTAGGTGTAAAGGCTTTAAATTGATAGTCGTAAACACGCTCTATGTCTTCTGTCCAACGCTCAGGGTAAATAGCAGTATCACAAACATCGCAATGCATTTCTGTTCGAGCTTCTTGAGTTACAGATTTCGAAAAAGCAGTTTCAATAAACTGTTGTTTAAATGTTAACTGTAAGCCTTCTTTACTAAAACATTCAGGGCAATTATTATTCAATGAAACTTTTTTAACTGTAATATATTTTTTCGTAGTCATGTAAAAATCAATTATAGTTTTTTTAATGCAATTTGTAATGTTGTACCTTTTCCTATTTCAGATTGTAATACCTTTATTTTTCCGTCATGGAATTCTTCAATAATACGTTTTGCTAGAGATAAACCAAGTCCCCAACCTCTTTTTTTACTAGTATAACCAGGCTCGAAAATAGTATTAAACTGGCTTTTAGCAATGCCTTTTCCTGTGTCTATAATTTTAATACTAACATATTTCTCTAAAGCAACCATTTCTATAGTTAAATCACCTTTACCTTTCATAGCATCAATAGCATTTTTTACAAGATTTTCTATAGTCCAACTGTAAAGTTGCTTGTTTAAGTTAACATATACAGGGGTCATTGGGAGTTTCAAACTAAAATTAATTAGTTTAGAAGAACGTGTTTTTAAATAGCCGAAAGACGTTTTGGTTTCTTCAACAATATCAGCTTTTTCAAGCACTGGAATAGATCCTATTTTACTAAAACGATCGGTGATTGTTTTTAAACGATCGATATCTTTTTCAATTTCTAATATATAATCTGGATCTACATTTTCGGTTTTTAATATCTCTGTCCATCCAATTAAAGAAGATAATGGTGTGCCTATTTGGTGTGCCGTTTCTTTGGCCATGCCAGTCCATAACTTATTTTGTATAGCATTTTTATTGCTTTTATAGAACAAATAAACAACCGTACCAAACAAAACAATAATTAGTAGTAAAGCCAAAGGATAATATTTTAGCTTATTTAATAGAGGCGCATTCCCATAATAGAGCGTGCCTATATCTATTGTTTTATTTTTTAATTTGTAACTTAAAGGTATAGGTTGATTTTGTTCTTGAAAACGGGTTTTTAATTTATTTATATAACGCTTTACATCTTTAATATTTGAAGTGTCAATATTGTTAGTATTATTAAGTTCTCCATCTTTAGTAAATACTAGCATAGGAGTTGTTATTGTTGTATCTGTAATAATATGTGTAGTTAGGGGATTAACATTGGCATTTATATCAATAACACTTTGGGCTAAGTCTGCATGAGCATAAGACCAAGTTTTCATTTTAGCACGCTCTTCTTCTTTAAACTTCTGAAAAAACACATAAGTATTCCATAGAATAAGAGAGACAATAGCAAAAGAAGCTGCAACAATAACCCAACGAAAAAGTTGTCTGTGTTTAGTAAAAAACATCTAGTTTAGATTTTAAGATGTTAATATAATGCAAATCTGTTAATAATATTGTGTAAGCATAATGACAAATCATTTTTAGTTCATTATCAAAATAGGTACATTTGCCAAAATTATAATTAATTAATGGCTACATTTAATCCTAAAGAACTGAAAACTGGAAAGTTGCATAGTTATTTGCTTAGCGCTGTTGCACCAAGGCCAATAGCTTTTGCAAGTACAATAGATGCTAAAGGAAATCCTAATTTATCTCCGTTTAGTTTCTTTAATGTATTTAGTGCAAATCCGCCAATACTTATTTTTTCACCAGCGCGTCGTGTAAGAAATAATACAACAAAACACACATTGGAAAACGCACAAGCAACTAAAGAAGTGGTTATTAATGTAGTTAATTATAATATTGTACAGCAAATGTCTTTAAGTAGTACAGAGTATGCTGAAGGCGTAAATGAATTTGAAAAAGCGGGTTTAACAATGCTAGAAAGTGATATTGTAAAGCCATTTCGTGTAGCAGAGTCTCCTGTACAATTAGAGTGTAAAGTAAACGAAATAGTTGCATTAGGTACAGAAGGTGGTGCAGGTAATTTAGTAATATGCGAAGTTGTTAAATTACATATAGACGATGCTGTTTTAGACGATAACGGAAGTATAGATCAAGTAAAACTAGATTTAGTATCTAGAGCAGGAGGAAGTTATTATAGTAGAGCAAAATCTGGTTTTTTTGAAATACCAAAACCATTATCAACTCTAGGGATTGGTGTGGATGCTTTACCAGAAGCTATTAGAAACAGTACTATTTTAACAGGAAACGATTTAGGAGTTTTGGCTAATGTGGAAATATTACCAAGCAAAAATGACGCTTATATAATAGAACATAATTTACAAAGTTTAACGACAGAAGAAAAACATAAAAAAGCACACGATTTATTAAGTTACGGAAACTTAGAAGAGGCTTGGAATGTATTATTATCTTAAGCAATAAAATAAAGACGAATATTTAAATAATTATATAGAGTAATGGAAGTACAAGGAAAAGTAAAGCTAGTAGGGCAAGAACAAACTTTTGGAAGTAACGGATTTAGAAAAAGAGAACTAGTAGTTACTACAGATGAGCAATACCCACAGCATATTTTAGTAGAATTTGTTCAAGATAAGTGCGATTTATTAAACAACTACCAAGTTGGACAAGATGTAAAAGTTAGCATCAATTTAAGAGGAAGAGAGTGGGTTAATCCACAAGGAGAAACTAAATACTTTAACTCAATTCAAGGGTGGAGAATAGAAAGCTTACAAGCATCTGCACCAGCAGGTATGCCAGAAGTGCCACCAGCACAAGCGTTTGAACCAGCTACAGATTTAAAAGAAGAAGATCACGACGATTTACCATTCTAAGCGATTTTACTTAACTAATATATTAAACGACAATGTTTGTAATAAACATTGTCGTTTTTTTGTTTTAAATAATTGCATTATTTTTCGTCTATGAATATTACCAAAGCAATAGAAACTATTTTTAAAAGATATTTACCATCTCCTTTTACCATTGCAGTTATACTAACCTTAGTAACAATACTATTAGCGTTTTTATTTACAGAAGCCCCAAAAGAAGAGCACCATTTATTATCTATATTAAGTTTTTGGGAAGCTGGTATTTGGAGTAAAGGCTTGCTAGTTTTTGCTTACCAAATGATGCTTATTTTAGTATTAGGTCATGTTCTTGTTTTAAGTAAACCTGTAAACAGATTAATTACCGATTTATCTAAAAATGTAACAAATACCACTACTGCAGTTATACTAGTAAGCGTAACAACAATGATTGCTGCATTTTGTAATTGGGGATTAGGGCTTATTTTTGGAGCCATATTAGCTAGAAAAGTTGGGGAGTATGCACAAGAAAACAATATTCCATTAAACTATCCATTGGTAGGAGCTTCTGGCTACGTTGGTTTAATGGTTTGGCATGGAGGAATAAGTGGTTCTGCACCAATAAAAGTTGCAGAACAAAACCATATTCGCGAATTTATGGGAGATATCTCTTCTACAAACCTTATTAATCAAATTCCAGAAAGTATAACATTTAACGCCACTATTTTTAGCTGGTGGAATTTACTATTATTTGGTGTTTTGTTAATAACTGTTCCTTTTGTATTAACCAGAATAGCAAAAGTAACAAAGCCAACAACCATACAATTAGAAACATATAATTTTAAGGATTCTAATGTAAAAGATGTCGAGGGAGCCGAAAAATTAGATTACTCTAAAATATTTGGAGTAGGTTTTGGTGTCGTTTTGCTTATCACTTTTTTTTATCAGTATTGGGGAGCATTAACCAAATTGGCGATAACACCAAACATGTTAAACTTTTTTATGTTAGGCTTAGCTATTGTGTTGCATAAAAATTTTAGTAATTTTTTAAAAGCAGTAGAAGAAGCTATAAAAGGAACCTCTGGTATTTTAATTCAGTTTCCATTGTATTTTGGTATTATGGGCATAATGAAAAGTACAGGTATAGTAGTTTCTATTTCAGATTTTTTTGTTTCTGTAGCCAACGAAACAACATTACCAATATTTACTTTTATAAGCGCAGGAATTGTTAATGTGTTTGTGCCAAGTGGTGGAGGGCAATGGGCAATACAAGGCCCAATAGTAGTAGAGTCGGCATTAAAATTAGGAGTGCCTTTGCCTAAAGCTATCATGGCTTTGGCTTATGGAGACCAAATAACAAATATGTTACAACCGTTTTGGGCGTTACCATTATTAGGGATAACAAAACTAAAAGCCAAAGAAATACTGCCATACACACTTATTTTAATGAGTGTAGGTATAGCAGTTTACATACTAGGGCTTTTATTATTTTAAACTGAAATATGCATCTTTTAGATTATAATATAGTATTTCCAGATGTTTCTGAAGCCGATGAAGAAGGCTTATTGGCGGTTGGAGGTGATTTATCTGCAGAGCGTTTAATATTAGCCTATAAAAGCGGAATTTTCCCTTGGTTTGATGAAGATGAGGTAATATTATGGTGGGCTCCAGACCCTAGGTTTGTATTATTTCCTTCAGAATTAAAAGTATCAAAAAGTATGAAACAGTTTATGCGAAACTGCGATTACGAAGTAACAGTAAATAAAAATTTCTCTTCTGTTATTAGAGAATGTGCTTTGGCTAAACGAGAAGGACAATCTGGAACTTGGATTACCAAAAATATGATTTTGGCTTATACTAAGCTACACGAATTAGGTTATGCAAAATCTGTTGAGGTTTGGAAAGGAGAACAACTAGTTGGAGGACTCTATGGAATCGATTTAGGAAACGGTATATTCTGCGGCGAAAGTATGTTTGCTAAAGAAAGTAATGCCAGTAAAACCGCATTTATAACCTTTATACAGCATACTAATTATAAGCTAATAGATTGTCAGGTATATACAAATCATTTAGAAAGCTTGGGCGCAAAGGATATTTCTAGAGCGGATTTTATGGGGTTTTTATAGTGATAATTTAAACGATTTATTTTAACGGTTTGTGTAAAATGCGTTTTAATACATTTTTACATATAGTTGTAGTGTCGTTTTAGTATTTTAAGCTATCAAGCTCATGTTTAAAAAATGTTTCAAATTCCCCTTTAATAGTTAATCTATTTTGCTTGATTGAATCAAAAATTAAGTCTTTAATTGTTAATACTCTAGTATCGATTTTTGGTTCTTCATTTAAATGAAACAAAAAATGTAAACTCAATTTCTTTCTCTTACTAACTGGCATAGGAAGCTGATTTTTTATCGCTTTATAAATTTTAAGTCTGTCCGTTTGGTTAAATTTTTTGTCCAAAAACGACTCACTGGATAATTCGTTTTCAAATAGATTTTGCCTTTTCAGTGAATTTAAGATTCTGTATTTGAAAAATACGTATGCAATATCATTACGTAAAATAATATTATTATGAATAAGCTCTAATTTTTTGTTATCTAAAGGGAGACTAAAACTGTGTTTTTTTTCTAGTTCTTCAGTATTTTCTGGATAAGTTCTCATCTATTATAATCTTCTTAGCATCTTATTTTAAATGCAATACAACTAACCACTAACTAGACCTCATTATATCTAAAACACCCCACTTCATGATCATTAACCATACCAGTAGCTTGCATGTGTGCATAAACTACTGTGCTACCAGCAAACTTAAAACCGCGTTTTTTTAAGTCTTTACTTAAGGCATCGCTTAAAGGTGTATTAGCAGGAGCGTCTTTATAATGTTTCAGTTTGTTTTTAATAGGTTTACCATCTACAAAATCCCAAATGTATTTACTAAAACTACCAAACTCTTCTTGTACTTTAATAAAAGCCTGTGCATTGGTTATGGTAGCTTTTACTTTTAATTTGTTTCTTATAATACCTGCATTTTGTAGTAACTCATCAATTTTATCTTGATTGTATTGCGCTATTTTTTTGTAATCGAAATTATCGAAAGCATCCCTGAAGTTTTCACGTTTTCGCAATACAGTTATCCAACTCAAGCCAGCCTGAAACGTCTCAAGAATTAAAAATTCAAATAACTGGTGGTCGTCGTAAATAGGTACACCCCATTCTAAGTCGTGGTAGGCTTCGTATAAATCGTCACCAACACACCAGCCACATCTATGTTTTGCCATATAACTGTTGTTTTAAAGATTCTATTTCTTTGTCTTTTGCTTTAATAATGAGTTTGTTTTCTATAATTGAAGTCACGATAAAAACAATTAGAAACCCAATTTTAAAGTACTTAAATATAGTACTTTCTTCTGTAGGAAGCCCTTCGGAATAATGAAACCTTTCTGTAATAAACATAATAATAAAACTAATTTTAGAAATCCATCGTATTCTATTAAAATGTTTGATACTATTCATAGCTGTAAGGAATTTTATAATGTAACTACTAATGTAAGAACTGTACTTTAAAATAAGAAAAGTTATAGTATTTTTATAATATGGAAACAAAACAACAAACAGATTTAAGTAAAATAATAAACGATAGTTTAACAAAAAGTATAAGCTATCAGGAATATAGAGAATTAGTAAAAGAATTAGTTGCTAAAAACGGGACTACAGGAGAAACACAAAGCGAAGCTTTAGCAAACTACACTATGCTAAACGATCGTAGAATGAAACGCTGGGATAAAACGATAAAAGTGTCTGATGAGGTTAAGACTGAAGTGGCGGCTGTAGATAGAGATATGACTTGGATTGTACTAACTGAAAGTTGGTGCGGAGACGCAGCACATTTAATGCCAGTAATGAATAAAGTTGCGGACTTAAATGATGGTATTGATTTTAGAGTCGTGCTTAGAGACGAAAATGAAGCTTTAATGAATCAGTTTTTAACTAACGGAGGGAAATCTATTCCTAAATTAATAATGTTAGACAATACTACTGGAGATATTGTAAATACTTTTGGACCAAGACCAAACGAAGCTACCAAGTTAGTAAACGATTATAAAGCCGAGCATGGTAAATTAACACCAGAGTTTAAAGAAGATTTACAACAATGGTATAATAAAGATAAAGGCCAAAATGCAATTAAAGATTTAGTTGCACTGTTAAGATAATAGAATTAGTTAGCAAAAATTAAATTGCACTCAAGCGTGGTTAAAATACTAGAAATAGTTTTTGGCTACGCTTTTTACTTTTATGGCAGTTAGAAAGAAGGGAACGATATTATTTTCCTTTAAAATTAAAAGTTATCGAGCCAATTTGTGAAGCTTTGGAAGCAGCATCGAATCTAGCTTTCTTTGCATATTCTATTGCACGTTCTCTTAAACAGGCATTAGTAGAGGTAGAAGCATTATTTACATAAGCTTCAATAACTTTTCCGTTATTGTTTACAGTAATGTTTACTATAATTTTTCCATTAGCTTGGCATAAATATACAGGAGGAGGTAAATACTCGTCTGTTCTTCCTTTTAGAGAATAGGTAACAGTACTGTTTAAATTAGCTGAAGCTTTTGCTGTTACAGAAGTCTTTGTATTAGATTGTTTATTTAAAAGACTATTAACGCTATTAAACGCAGTTAACTCTTCGCGTTTTATATTAGAATTAGCTGTGTTTTTTTCTGCAGTTTTGGTTTCTGTAGGTTTATAGTTTCTAGCATTAAATTTAGAATAATCATAATCTTTTGGTGGAGCAATAGGTTTATAAGCTTGAGCAAAGTGCTTATATTTTTTAGTCTCGTTAAACCCTTTATTTGTTTGTTTAGAATTATCGTTTAAAGTAGGTTTATTTTCTTCTTTTAGTTCTTCTTCAATAATTTCAATAGGAATAGTTAATTCTGCAATTTCAGAATTTAATTCGTAAACGCTTAAATTAAAGATACTTAATAGTAACGTTCCTGTAAGTAGAAGCGTTATAACAAAGGCTTTATGTGAATTGTTAAATTTCAAATACGATATAAAGATAATAATTAGATAGTGCGTTAGTACTATTATATACGATGAAAGCAAGTAAAAAGATTAGAAAAACTGAAACTCTAAAAAAACTGAAACGCTAGAAATAGCATCTAACTGCCTAAAACCAAAGCGTTTTCTTGTGAAATCTATACCAATTAAAAAAGAATTTCTGTAATCTCCATCAAAAATTTGATAACCAGCACCTAATTTATATAAGTTACCCGATTCGAAAGACCGATCTATATTTAATAACTTACCGTAGCCACCCCTTAAAAAAACATTATCATCATTTTTAATAATATTATACCTAAAACTTAAGTAGGCAGGAAAAAATAAAAGTGCTTCTCTTCTATGATTTGCATATTCAAAATTTAACCCAATTGAGGTTCTGGAATCAAATTGATAACCAATACCAGTATTAAAAAAGAGTGCATTAAATTCAAAAATATTATCATTATACTCATCAGATAAATCAATGTCTTCGTTGGTAGTTAAAGTGCCTGCAATAGAAAGTTTGAAGAAAACACCTTCTGTTATTTCTGGTTTTAAATCTTGTGTAAATACCGATAATGAAATACTAAAAAGTAAAATAGAAAATAAATAGCGCATTGTAATCTAGTTTAGGTTAATGCACTATCATCAATAATTATTCCGTTAGTAAAAATGATTAATAAGTTTCTCAAGTTTTTCTATGAAACCCATCTTATTTCATATTTAACAATGATCCATTTGTTATTGATTTTTTCTAGAAAAAATAGCCCTCCACTTCCACACAATCCTCCACAAATATACATACCATAAACAATAGCTTTTTTTTCGTTAACAGAAATTAAGGGAAAAGAAATAAAGGCAATCGGTCTTTTTTTTCTACTATATTTAGTTTTATAGAATGGATAAATTTTTCTTTTGTTCTTTTTTTCTAATTGATTGAAATTAGAGAAGAAGTTAATTTTAATATTTTCAATTTTAACAGTAACCGAATCACTATAAATTTCATCAACTATTCTATCATAATATTCATTGAGTTTTTTTGAATCTTTCGGCTTTTCATATTTGTGATATAAATCTTGAGTTTTTAATGTCCTAATCCTTTCTAATTCTTTTAATAACCTATTATTATTATTATTATTAAATCGTTTGTATATTTTTATAGAATCGGATTTATAGGTTGATACTACAACTTTAATTATTTCAGAATAATCACTTTTATTTTGAGAAAATGATATCCCAATTACAAATAATAGTGGTATAAATAATATGTGTTTTTTCATTGTTTTTTTCAAAACTACATTATGTACAGATACCTCAAAATATGCAATGAGTGAATTGTCTTTCTCATTTAGTTAAGAAGATATAACAGGATTTAAAAGAAGAAAGTATCTTATTTATTCAATTCAGCAATAAACCCTTCAATAGAAAGCGCATTATCCACATTGAAATCTCCAATTTTTGTACGGCGTAAAGCAGATAAGTGCCCTCCAGATTGTAGCGCTTTACCAAAGTCGTTAGCTAAAGAGCGTATATAAGTCCCTTTACTGCAAACCACTCTAAAATCAATACCATTACCGTTAATATTGGTGATTTCGAAAGCTTCAATAGTAATTTTTCTAGATTTAACTTCTACAGCTTCACCAGCTCTTGCATATTCATAAAGGCGCTTACCATCTTTCTTTAATGCAGAAAATACAGGTGGAAATTGGTTGATTTCTCCAATAAACTGTTTAGTTGTTTTGTGTATTAAGTCTTCGGTAATATGATTGGTAGGGAAGGTTTCATTTATTTCAGACTCTAAATCGTAAGATGGTGTCGTGCTTCCTAAAGTAATAGTCCCAGTATACTCTTTTATTTGCCCCTGAAACGATTCTATTTGTTTGGTCATTTTACCTGTGCAAATTACTAATAAGCCTGTAGCTAAAGGATCTAAAGTTCCTGCATGACCAACTTTTATTTTTTTTATATTAAAAGCTTGGCGTATTTCCCATCGCAATTTATTTACAGCTTGAAAAGAAGTCCAATTAAGAGGTTTATCTATTAATAATACCTGGCCTGCTTTATAATCTTCTCCTGTTTTTGGTGTCATATTACATTAGTTTAATAAAGAAAATACAATAGCAATAAGCCCAACTATAGCACAGTAAATAGCAAAATAAGATAATTTACTTTTTTTAACTAAAGCAATCATCCAAGTACAAGCAAAAAGCCCAGCAACAAATGCGGCAATAAAACCAACAGATAATGCTGTAATGTTTTGACTCTCGAAAGATAACTCGCCTCCTAAAATATCTTTAGCCATTTTACCAAATATTAATGGAACAACCATTAAAAATGAAAAACGAGCAGCTTTTGTTTTATCGTTTCCAAGTAATACAGAAGTAGATATTGTAGCACCAGAGCGTGAAATTCCTGGTAACATAGCAATAGCTTGCGAGATACCAATTATAAAAGCATTTTTAAAAGAAACATCTTTATTCGTGTTTTTTGCTTTATCTGCCAAAAATAAAAGGATTGCTGTTATTATAAGCATGACGCCTACCAGTAAAATATTACCACCAAATAATTGCTCTAATTGCTCTTCAAGAAACAAACCTACTAAAACAGCAGGAATCATAGAAACTATAATTTTTAATACAAATTTGGTGTCCTCATTCCATGTGCCAGAAAAAAGCCCTTTTATAATAGTTATAATATCTTTTCTAAAAATAACAATGGTACTTAATGCTGTTGCAAAATGTAAAACAACAGTAAATAATAAGCTTTCTTGTGGTACAGAATTATCACCAAGTATGGCTTTACCTAATTCTAAATGGCCACTAGAAGAAACAGGTAAAAACTCGGTAAGTCCCTGTATAATACCTAAAATAATTGCGTCAATAATATCCATGGCGCAAAAGTATTAAAATAGAAGTATCTAGTAAGGTGTTGTAGGGTTTATTTTTTAGATTCAGATTTCCCTTTACCAGTTAATATGGCATAAATTTGAAATCCAAAACCTATTAAAACTAAAGTAGGTGCTAGACGAATACGTCTAAAACTAAAAATGTCTTCATTAAAAACATTGGGATCATCGCTACCGCCACCAGACATTAAAATAAAACCTAAAGCTATACAAGCTAAACCTATAAACATAAATTTATAGTTTCTTTTTCCAAAGATAAACTCACTGTTGTTTTGCTGCTGTTCTTTAAGTTTTTTTTGTCCCATGGGTATGTACGCTAATCAAATTCTGTAAAAATAACATCGTTATTAATTACTACTGTGCAATAATTTTTTAGATGTTTCTATTATAAATTTAGGTAAGTGCAAAGTAACGGTTTTATTTAAAACTGTAGCGTTAAGATTGTCTAAATTTATTTTCACCTATCTATAAATACCTTTTAATTTATATTTATTAGTGTCTACTTTAACAAAGTTAGTAGTATTATCGTCTAAGTTTTTTTGAGATAATATAAAAGCTGTTATCATTATTATACCTGCTAATACAAAAGTTATTCGCTTCATAATCATAGTTTTTTAAGATTTACAAATAATTTAAAGTATTGGTATGGCCAGATTATAATGTGGTTATTGGTTAAGTAAAGATAACTCGTATTCTTCCTAATTATTGTTAAGTAAAACGTTAAATGCTGTTAAATACTAAGCTTTAACAGTTGTTTAAGAATTTAAAAAAAGAGTTTAATAATACAGTTTATCTGTATTTAAGTTTAAAAAACGCTGTGTAGCGAAAAAGGTAGAAATCCAAGTAATAAAAATGCCTAAAACAAATACAAACGCAAATAATGCAACAATAAGCACAGGTTTATTAAGAAGCTCTAATTCTGGAAACGTTTTATTTATAAAATGCAATACAACACCCATGCCAATTAAAGCTAAAATAGCTCCAATAATACCTAAACGCACACTTCGCCATATAAATGGACGACGAATAAAGCGTTTAGTAGCACCTACCATTTGCATGGTTTTAATAGTAAAACGTTTAGAGTACACAGCCAAACGTATAGAACTGTTTATAAGCAATACAGCAATTAATGTAAAGAGTCCGCTAATAACAAGAATCCAGAAACTAATTTTCTTTACATTATTATTCATTAAATTAACGAGGTCATTATCGTAGTTAACCTCTTCTACAAAGTTTTTAGATAAGGCTTCTTTAGAAATCGTTTCTAGTTTCTCAGACGTAACAAAGTCGGCTTTTAAGTTAACATCGATAGAATTCTTTAAGGGGTTAAAACCTAAAAAGTCCATAAAATCTTCACCACTTTCAGTTTTCATAGCCTCAGCAGCCTGTGCTTTAGATACAAAATCGGTAGACTTTACATAATCGGCCATGGCTAAGCTTTTTTCTAGTTGTTTAATCTCAATATCCTTAGCAGAGTCCTTTAAGTAAATAGTTACAGTAACTTGTTCTTTAAAATGGTCTGCCACCTTTTTAGCATTTAATACCAAAAGACCTAGCAACCCTAATAAGAAAAGTACCAATGCGATACTTAAAACAACAGAAAAATAGGAAGAAATTAAACGGCGTTTTTGGTATTTGTCAAAAGATGAACTCATAAAGAACTATAATTTAAGCTGTAAAAATAATAAAGAAATTAAATACAAGCCTTTTACAAGCCTTAAACTTTTAATAATGTTATAATAAGTTTAAATTTGCCGCTTTAAAACAAGTTAGCAGCAATTTAGAAAATGAAATATAACTTTAACGACATAGAAGCCAAATGGCAAAATTATTGGGCAACAAATCAAACCTTTAAAGCCTCCAATAATAGCGATAAACCAAAATATTACGTATTAGATATGTTCCCTTACCCAAGTGGAGCAGGACTACACGTAGGGCATCCGTTAGGTTATATAGCTAGCGATATCTATGCACGTTACAAACGCCATAAAGGCTTTAATGTATTACACCCACAGGGTTACGATAGCTTTGGGTTGCCAGCAGAGCAGTATGCTATACAAACGGGACAACACCCAGCAGTAACTACAGAAACTAATGTTGTTACTTACAGAAGACAATTAGATAAAATAGGATTTTCTTTCGATTGGAGCCGAGAAGTACGTACCTCTAATCCAGAATATTATAAGTGGACACAATGGATCTTTATTCAGTTATTCGAATCGTATTACTGTAAAGATTCCGATAAGGCTAGACCAATTACAGAATTAATTACGGTATTTGAAGCCGAAGGAAACACTAAAATAAACGCAGTTTGCGATGACAATGTAGCATCGTTTACAGCCGAAGATTGGAATGCCATGTCGTCTGTAGACCAACAAAAAATACTACTACAATACAGATTAACCTATTTAGCTGAAACCGAAGTTAACTGGTGCCCAGCATTAGGAACCGTTTTAGCTAACGACGAAATAGTAAATGGCGTATCAGAAAGAGGAGGACACCCTGTAATACGCAAAAAAATGACACAATGGAGTATGCGTATATCTGCGTATGCCGAACGTTTATTACAAGGCCTAGATACTATAGATTGGACCGATTCTTTAAAAGAAAGCCAACGAAATTGGATAGGGAAATCTGTAGGAGCATCGGTTACATTTAATGTAAAAGACCATAACGAAACCATAGAAGTCTTTACCACAAGACCCGATACTATTTTTGGTGTGAGTTTCATGACCTTAGCACCAGAACACGACTTAGTCTCTAAAATAACAACAGCCGAGCAAAAAGCAGAAGTAGAAGTCTATATAGAAAAAACAGCAAAACGAAGCGAGCGTGACCGTATGGCCGATGTAAAAACCATTTCTGGAGTATTTATTGGTGCTTATGCAGAGCACCCATTTACAAAAGAGCCCATACAAATATGGATTGGCGATTATGTATTAGCAAGTTACGGAACAGGAGCAGTAATGGCTGTACCATGTGGAGACCAGCGCGATTACGATTTTGCAAAACACTTTAATATAGACATCCCTAATATTTTTGAAGGCGTAGATATTTCTGAAGAAGCCTATGCCTCTAAAGACAATGTAAAGATTGCTAATAGCGATTTCCTAAACGGAATGAACTACAAAAAAGCAACCAAACGAGCTATTTACGAGTTAGAGCAATTAGGACAAGGCGAAGGAAAAACCAATTACCGTTTACGTGATGCTGTATTTTCTAGACAACGCTATTGGGGAGAACCATTTCCTGTGTACTACGTAAACGGTATGCCGCAAATGATAGACGCAAAACATTTACCAATACAATTACCAGAAGTAGAAAAATATTTACCAACCGAAACAGGAGAGCCACCATTAGGTCGTGCCGATGTTTGGGCGTGGAATAGTATTGAGAATAAAGTAGTGAGTAATGAGTTAATAGACGACGAGACTATTTTTCCGCTGGAACTAAACACTATGCCAGGTTGGGCAGGAAGTTCTTGGTATTTTTTCCGTTATATGGAAGACACTATGCGAAACGAAACCTTTGCAAGTGAAGACGCACTTAACTATTGGGAAAACGTAGATTTATATATTGGAGGGAGCGAGCACGCTACGGGACACCTATTGTATTCGCGTTTTTGGGTAAAACTATTAAAAGATAGAGGCTTTGTTTCTGTTGAAGAGCCTTTTAAAAAGCTAATTAACCAAGGCATGATTTTGGGGACTAGTGCTTTTGTCTCTAGATACACAGGTTACTACAAGGTTAGTGTTTTTATGAAAGATGAATCAGAATTAGAAAATGAGCCTTTGTTAAAAGATAATCCAATTATGGAATCTATATCAGAAAAAGGAGTTTTATACGTTTCTCTAGATCAGCAAGATGGTTTTAAATTTTTGGAACAAGAAGCAGGAAAAGTTGTTATAAAGAATTTTAAAAATACAATAGCTAAAGCATCTGGAATTGATTTTGAAACAGAGATTAAAATTGAATTTATAAATAGCCAAATTGATTTAATACATACAGATGTATCATTTGTTAATGCTTCAGATGAATTAGATATTGAAGCTTTTAAAAACTGGAGAGCTGAATTTGAAAATGCTGAATTTATAACGGAAGGAGATGGAACGTTTAAAGTTAAGCGCGAAGTCGAAAAAATGTCTAAATCTAAATACAACGTTGTAAATCCAGACAACATTTGCGAGCAATACGGCGCAGATAGTTTAAGACTTTACGAAATGTTTTTAGGCCCATTAGAGCAAGCAAAACCATGGAATACAGCAGGAATAACAGGAGTACATGGGTTCCTTAAAAAATTATGGAAATTATATGTTGGCGAAAACGGATTAAAAGTAAACGATGCAGAGCCAACAAAAGACAACCTAAAAACATTACACAAAACCATAAAGAAAGTAGAAGAAGATATCGAGAACTTCTCGTTTAATACATCGGTTTCTACCTTTATGATTGCAGTAAATGAGCTTACTAAACAAAACTGTACAAGTAAAGCCGTTTTAGAGTCGTTATTAGTGTTAATATCACCTTATGCACCACATATAGCAGAAGAATTATACAATATGCTAGGCAATAGCAATTCTATCTCTACAGCAGCATTCCCTATATTTGATGCTAGTTATTTAGTAGAAAGTAGCAAAAATTACCCAATATCATTTAACGGTAAAATGCGTTTTACGCTAGAATTACCAATGGATATGAGTAAAGAAGATATAGAAAAAACGGTAATGGCTCACGAAAAAACCATAGCACAATTAAACGGGCGTACACCTAAAAAAGTAATAGTAGTACCAGGAAAAATTGTAAACATAGTAGGGTAACGAATTCCTGCGCAGGCAGGAATCTCACAGCCAATAGAAACTATATAAAGGCAGAAATAAGCATAATATATAAGTGGATACAACTAATACACGTTTTAGATAGGTATATCTTAAATACAGAATATATTTTTCATTATACTATAGCAGCATCCGAAAACAATGATTTAATACATTGTTTTCGGATGTTTTTTATAAAAATAAGTATGAAGTAATGAAAACGTCAGTTCAAGTGAAATTTCTTTTTCAGAAATTTTGTATCGAGAACACTTCAATAAAAAATGTTTTACTAGAGGTATTTTAAGTGCCAGAGATAAGTTAAGACTACTTTCAATAACTATCAGAATTGTATCAAAACCTATTGGTTTTGACTACAAATGCTTATTTTCGATACAAATTTCATTTATTTTCAATCGTAAAGTCCACATGAATTAATGAACTTTATAAAAACTTAAACTATGAAATACCTATCCATATTACTGTTATTATGTCTTAGTTTTTCTTCAGAAGCACAAAACGACAGTATACAATTTCCACAAGACTATTTTGGTATATATAAAGGAAACTTAAACATTATAAATAGTAGAGGAACACAAACCATAAGAATGGAATTTCATTTACAGCCAACCGATTCTGTAGGTAAATACAAATACACTATTGTATATATCATGGAAGGTAACAGGCAAGAACGAAAATACAACCTAATAACAAAAAATGCAGCTAAAGGCGACTATATTGTAGACGAAAATAATGGCATACTTCTAGACGCAAAACAAATAGGGAATACATTATATTCTATGTTCGAAGTACAAAATAATTTAATAACCACTACCGAACGTTTTTATAAAAATGCTATGGATTTTGAAATAACCTTTACAGATACCAAGCAAAAAACAGAATCTACAGCAGAGGGAGAAGACTCTATAAATGTGACATCGTACCCTATAGGTGGCATACAAAAAGCCCATTTAGTAAAACAATAAAGCTATTGTAACCCTTTACTTATAATTTGGTAAAACTATATTACCAAAAAAACAGTGTATAAGCACATTTACGCACTATATTTTAATGAATTTGAATAATTTATTCAAATTTAAAAACCTTGCATGTCCCGTATTTATTAGCTTGAGCTAAACTTACGCCTCTTTTATTGTTTTTTTAATTTTTTTTTGGGTAATGAATTAAAGCATTACATACTTAATTATATAAACAATTAAAAGGTGTAACCCGAAAAACCAATTTAATAGAGTAGGGACAATTATAATTAATTAATAAAAATGAAAAAAACTATCTTAAAAACCCTCTTTGCAGTGTTGTTTTTTGTTTCGTACCAAAATGCAGATGCACAAAAAGTTAAAAGTAATATTGTTATGAGTACAACTTTAGACTTAGATTTAAACTCATCTAATACAAGTATTACAACCTACCCAAACAGTACAACGTATCCTGGGTATTACGAATTAGAAATGAGAGTAACTGCGTTTGTTCATACATTTCAACCTGGAACCTATACATTAGCAACAGAAAGGCGTCAATTAAATCATGATACTAATGTTCCAATATCTTCATGGTCAAGTATGGTACCTAACTTAAATCAATTTCCTAATACAGGATGGGGGACAACACCATCAGCAACATATTCAGGTACAGCTAGAACTACACAATTAGAAGGAACAACGTTTCAATACAGAGTAAGAGTAACTCTTAATCCTACAGCTGCAGGACTTCCAAATAAAACAGTATATACACCTATTAGAACAGCTAAAGTGTTAGGAGATCCAACACCATGTTTTACTATGTATAATGTTAACTCTACGCAAAATGAAAATTCTAAATATGGGCCTCAGCCAGTAAATACAATTTGTCAATATTCGGTAGCTATAAATGGAAGTTGTAGTAAATTTGAAGAAGGATACCATGTTAGAGTTGCAGAATTCGATTTAGCATCATGGTCTTTTGTTCAAGATTATTACAGTGGTTGGGTAGGCTCTGGAGAAGCACCAACTTACACTAGTTTAAATGGATTAGTAGCTTCAAACGGATACTCTTTTATACCAGGTAAATTATATGTTGTAGGATTTTCTATAGGACCAGTATGGGAGTCTGCACCAGTACAATTTTTTAGAGTAGTAGCTTGTAAAGAATCTGGAGAAGATACTATAGAAGAAGTGAAAGATGTAACTCCAGTGGAGATAGAAGTAATAGATGAAGAAGTTGCAAACCCTGTTAGATTAAAACTGTATCCTAACCCTACAGAAAATTACTTTAAAATTTCTGTAAACGATTCAGAATTAGAAAAAGGATCTTCAGTTTCTGTAATGAATAGTAAAGGAGTAGAAGTGTATAAAGGAACTGTTGATACTAATGATTTTGAAGTAAATACTAGTGAGTGGAAAACAGGTGTTTATTTCTGTAAAATTCAAATAGGAGACAGAATAGAAACTAAAAAAATAATTAAAAAATAAGGTAATTTTAGCCATAATTAAGGCAGGGTTATTACCTAGTTAAGGTCGAAAGTATATACTTTCGGCCTTTTTTATGCGGTTCTAAATAGAAAAACTGACAGAGTTACATAATTATTTAAATGGCTTACTTTTTGTTATCTTTAAAATAAGAATTAAAAAAATAAATATTATGAACGGAATGATGGGATATTATCTACTTATTGGAGCAATAGCTCTAGTAAGCAGTTTAGTAAGCGGACAACTAAAACGAAAATTTGCAAAATATTCTAGAGTACATCTACGTAACGGAATGAGTGGTGCAGAAATAGCAAAGAAAATGTTAGCAGATCATGGTATAAGAGATGTAGAGGTTATTTCTACTTCTGGGCAATTAACAGATCATTACAACCCAGTAAATAAAACAGTAAACCTAAGCGAAGCCGTTTATAACCAGCGTAATGCAGCTGCGGCAGCAGTTGCTGCACACGAGTGCGGACATGCAGTACAACATGCACAAGCATATCAATGGCTAACTATGCGATCTAAGCTTGTACCAATGGTAAGTTTAACTTCAGGAATGTCTCAATGGTTAGTTATTGGAGGAATAGCGCTTATGGCTACAAATATGATAGGAGGTATAGGCTATTGGGTAGCGTTAGCCGGTTTAATATTAATGGGTTTTGCAACCTTATTTAGTGTTATAACCTTGCCTGTAGAATACGATGCTAGTAATAGAGCTTTAGCTTGGCTAAAAAATAAACATATAGTAACACAAGAAGAGTATGCAGGTTCAAAAGATGCTCTTAAATGGGCTGCAAGAACCTACCTAGTTGCTGCAATAGGAGCTATAGCATCTTTAATTTACTGGGCATTACAAGTATTTGCTAGAAGAGATTAAAAAAATAAGTTAATATTAAAAAGAATGAATTATTAATAATTTATTAATAGTTTGGTTTCTTTTTCTTAAATTGTGGGCTGAATTATATATTAATATAACAATGGACCAGCCATTTGAAGCTCCTACACAAGATCAATTACTAGTTTCCGCTTTATCGCAAGAAGATAAAGTAGCTTTTTATAAAAAAACGTATGCACATGTTGCTTTAGGAGTTTTAGTCTTTATCGCATTTGAATATTTGCTTTTACAAAGTGATGCTATTGTAGAATTTGCATTATCCTTAACACAAGGGTATAAATGGTTAATAATGTTAGGCGGATTTATGTTTGTAACAAACTATGCCGAAAAAATGACATTAAAAACCCCAGATAAAACAAAGCAATATTTAGCTTATGGGTTATACATTTTTGCACAAGCATTTATTTTTATACCTATGATTTATAAAGCCATGTTTTATATGGAAACTGGCCCAGAATTATTACAACAAGCAGCAATAGTTACTTTGGCATTATTTACAGGGTTATCTGCGGTAGTATTTATAACTAAAAAGGACTTTTCATTTATAAAAGCAGGATTAACAATAGGTTTCTTTATTGCTTTAGGCTTAATAGTAGCTGGAATTATTTTTGGCTTCGATTTAGGCTTGTGGTTTTCTGTAGCAATGTGTTTACTAGCAGGAGGTGCTATTCTATATCAAACTTCTAATTTAGTTAATACCTATACAGAAGACGATTATATACCTGCAGCGTTAGGCTTATTTGCATCTTTAATGCTATTGTTTTGGTATGTATTACAGATTTTTATGTCTAGAGATTAAGTGCTTTTAATATTAAATGAATTAGTCAATTACAAATTGAATATATAAATTATGAAAAAAATTACTTTTTTGATTTTGTTAGTAGCTCTAGTGCTTTCTTGCTCTACTGATGAAACCAATGATAGCTCTCAAGAAGTAACACAACAAGTTCTACCTGGGCAAAATCCTATAAAACAAGCGCTTCATAGTTTAGATTTTTGGCAAACGGCAGACTTACCTGTAGTATTTACAGATTTTATACAAGAGGCACAGTCATTTACGTTTAGTAAATCGTTTTTTGTAAATAGTTTAGAAGTAAGAAATTTAGAAGCTTACAGATTTGCATTAGGTGTAAGTAATAATAAATTACAAGTTATTTGCTTAGGCGTAACAGAAGAGAATGAGGTAATAAGTTCTGTATTTAAAATAGGAACCCCAAATATGGGAGCAATAAATGCAGAAGAAGTAGATACACAACAAAACACACCATATGATGTTTCTACAATAGCAAGAGAAGATATAAGAGGTCATGTTTTACAAATAAAAGATGCGCTTAGATATTTAAATGATTGGAGAGATACCTTAAATGACATAAGTACTCTAGATGATAAAGTTTCTTACGATGGTAATAGAATAAAATATTATACTCTAGATAAAGATGCTATGGATTTTTTAGTAAATAGAGATGATGTTACTGCTGTAGAATTAGTATTTGGATTAAATGATGAAGGTAAAATGACAACAGTATTTTTTGGAAAGAATGGTAAAAATGTAATTTTCGATACTAATGCGGTTAATTTCGCATTAGATTTCACTAGCCCTTGTCCGAGTAACTGTGATGATATTAGAATAAATTAATAATATTAAATACATTATAAAAAAGCCTTCATTTAATGAAGGCTTTTTTATTGATTGCTTTTGTTTTAAAGTTTAGTACTATCTAAAGACACCATTTTGTTTTTTAAAGCATATATAACTAATCCTGCAACATTTTTAGATTCTGTTTTTAATAATAGATTGTTACGGTGGCCTTCTACTGTTCTTGGACTTATATATAAACTGTCTGCAATATCATTAGTTGTATATTGTTTACAAATAAGGTCTAGAACTTCAATTTCTCGTTTAGTAAAATAATTCGTGTCAAAATTAGACTTGACTTTTTTCTCGCTAGGATTTACTATACTTTCATGAATGTATTGCATCACTTGCTCATCATAATAAAACCCTTTATTAGCAACTTCTTTTATAGTTTTAATCATAAGTGCAGGAGTGCTATTTTTAGCTAAATATGCTACAGCACCAATAGATATCATGTTTAGAATAAAAGGTTTGCTAAAATAGCTTGTTAAGGCTATAACTTTAACATCTGGAAATTCTTTTCTAATTAATTTAGTAACTTCAACTCCGTTTAAGCTAGGCATTTTAAGATCTGTAATTACTATATCTGGTAATACTTGGGTGTTTCTTAATTGATTAATTAAATGTTCCCCATCTTCTGCATCGAAAAGGATTTCTATTGTGTCTTCACTACCTAATATTGCTTTTACACCTTGTCTAAACAATAATTCGTCGTCTGCTAATGCTAATTTTATATTATTCATCATTATAATGTATTATAAGGGTTATATAATATATCCAAATAATAATTGTTTAGGGATTTAATTTTTAATTATGGATGTTTCGGGGTATTTACAATGTATTATAAACTTACTCCCGCTATTTTTTGTGCTCTCTAGAGTTAATTTTCCATTTAAAATTTTAACTCTACTTTTTATGTTTTGTATACCTATGCCTGGTTTTTTCTTTATGTCTTTAACATTGAAACCGATACCATTATCTTGATAATGCACCATAAAACCTGTAGGCGCTTGCTCCATATAAATAACAAGTTCATTAGCTTGTCCATGCCTAATAGAATTATTAATAAGTTCTTGAATAATTCTAAATAAGTGCAATTGGTTAGTTTTGTTTAGTTTGGAGAGTTCTTCTATATTGTGTTCTATATCTATACTAGTATTAGCAGTAAACTCTTCAAACAATTCTTCTAAAGCAGCCTTAAGGCCAAATTTATCTAATATAGGAGGCATTAAATCATGCGCTATTTTACGAGCACTTTCTAATGTATTGGTTGTAATATCTAAAATTTGCTCTAAAGCCGTTTTTTGTTTCTCGTTAATTGTTTTATCTATTAAAAGAACATGAGTAGTTAAACTAACTACATTAAGTTTCGCGCTAATGGCATCATGTAAATCTTGGGCAATACGATTGCGTTCTTGCTCTTGTATGGCTATAGATGTTTGTAATATTTTTCGTTGATGATCTATTTTTAATGTGGCTTTTTCCTGTTCCTTTTCTACAATTTTTTTCTTGGTATGGTGGAAAAAAGCAATAAGCGTAACTGCCATTATAATTAATAAGCTAACACTTATGCCTACTATGCTAATTATCGTTATGAATGAGTTTTCTTCCAAAAAAGAGGGCTTTTATGTTGTTAAGGAGAATATAAAGATAATACTAAAAAATTATTAATTTTTTCTATAGGTTTTATACCATTCTATAAAAATTAGTATTTGGTATACAGCATAGAGGATAGAATTAAATAACCATAATAGCTTATTTAAACTATCGTATGACACGTTGAGAAAATTACCAGAGCAAAATATTAAAGTACTACTAATTAAATAAATGAAAATACCAGAATTAACATATACAAACTCCATTTTTTCTGTTAAAGAGTTGTAGAAATGAACAACGCTGAAAGAAACAATACTTAAAGAGGTAAGTACAATCTCTAGTAAATTAAATTTATAATATAAAGAAGGGTTTAAGGAGTATTGTATTGTTAAAATAAGTAAAACAAGTATACTGACAATTTTAACGGTATTTTTATGTTTTTTATTATTAAATAAAGTAATGTAGAATAAACTTAAAAGTATAAATTGTAAAATAAAGTAATAATGAGAGAGATAAAGATTATCTATTTTGTCTTGCCATAATAAATAGCTTTTAACTTGTATTACTAAGGAAATAAATAAATACAAATTAAATATTTTAAAAGTTTTATTTTCTATTAAAAAACTTTTAAAAAATAAAATGGTATTAACAACTAAAATTAGTTTACTAAGATTAGAAAAAAATAATTGATAATCTTTTATCTCCATCATTTATAAATAATAATTACGGCCTTGGTTTAGGGGCGTATAAAGGGCTATTTGGGTCGCATGTATTAGGACATGGATCTGTAAAATCATAAACACCACTTCCAGTTGGTTCAGGAGCTAACATTTTACAACCACTTGGTTTTTCGTCTTCAATTATGTCTCTATGAATATTGTTACAATCTACATAGGTCCCCACGATTAATAGTTTTTCGCCATAACCATTTGCTTTAGAAGTGTCTTTGTCATTAATGGCCATATATGCTCTTACGCCAGCACTGTCTACTTTACTTGTAACTACTTTTCCAGATTTGTCTATAACTCCCATTTCTGTTAAAGCACCAATAAGATCTCCTGCAGGCATTAAAAATCCTTTACATTTATTGGGATTCGCAGACTGCCAGTTGTATGCCCAATTTACAGCATCTTCAATAGGTCTAGTTTTTGTACTCATAATTTTGTTGTTAGTTGTTAATTAATAAAAAGGTTAATAATTGCCTAAAGCTAATTTATATTTCCTTACATAAAAAATTTAAATAATAAAACAGGGGTTTTTACCTGATTTTAATAAACCGTGGTATTGCGTTATTTTTTTTTTTGAGTTCTATTTAGCTTAGCCAAATAGTTTACAATCAATGATTATTTGTCTTAAATTATTTAATTAATTAAAATTTAATGTGTAAATCGTTGGTGTTTTCTAATAATAATAGTTAATTTAACTATTATTAATCTTTTTAATTTTAACTTAAAAACAATTACTTATGGATCCATTTTTAGGAGAAATCATTATGTTTGGTGGTAATTTTGCACCGAGAGGCTGGGCATTATGCGACGGACAATTATTGCCAATCTCGCAATACTCTGCACTATTTTCAATACTAGGAACAACTTATGGAGGAGATGGTAGAACAACTTTTGCATTACCAGATTTAAGAGGTAGAAGTCCAATACATGCAGGACATGGTCCAGGTCTTAGCACTATGAAATTAGGTCAAAGAGGAGGTCAGGAATATGTAACTTTAAACATTACACAAATGCCAAGCCATAATCATGTAGGTAGTGCAAAAATGTTAGGAGCAGATCCAGTAGCCAGAGGTACAGACTCAACATCCCCTACAAATGCATTTCCAGCTGCAGGAGGCGTATATGGAACCGCTGCAAATGTAGAAATGGGAGCAGGTACTGTTACTGTAAATAATAATGGTGGAAATCAACCATTTTATAATAGAAATCCTTTTGAGGTTGTTAATTATATAATAGCCTTACAAGGTGTTTTCCCTTCTAGAAACTAATTAATTTAAAAAACGATTTTATTATGAATCCATTTATAGGAGAAATCATTATGTTCGGTGGTAATTTTGCACCAAGAGGTTGGGCATTATGCGATGGGCAATTGTTAGCTATTAGCAGCAATACAGCTTTATTTTCAATATTAGGAACAACTTATGGAGGAGATGGTAGAACAACTTTCGCATTACCAGACTTAAGAGGTCGAGCACCAATACATGCTGGAAGAGGGCCAGGACTTTCCACAATGAAATTAGGACAAAGAGGTGGTACTGAATCTGTAACTTTGAACATTACACAATTACCAAGCCATAGTCATACAGGTAGTGTAAAAATGTCAGGAGCGGATCCAGTAGCTAGAGGTACAGACTCAACCTCTCCAACAAATGCATTTCCTGCTGCAGGAGGCGTGTATGGAACAACTGCAAATGTAGAAATGGGCGCAGGTACTGTTACTATAAACAATAATGGTGGAAATCTTCCATTTAATAACAGAAATCCTTATGAAGTTGTAAACTACATCATTGCATTATTTGGAACATACCCTTCTAGAAACTAAAATATACAGTTTAGATGTGAAATACGAGGCAGAAAAGTATTCACTTTTCTGCCTTTTAATATATATTTGCACAGGCTATAAACTAAAAAATCATTAATAATTATGAAAAAAAACTACATTCTTTTTAATATGTCAACTTATAAATACTTTCTCTACAGTCTTATTTTGCTTTGTAGTTTTAGTATTCATGCACAAGTAATTAATTTTACTATCGATACTGCTACAGACAATGCTACAGATATTGTGGAAACGATTTCTACAGGAGGCGATACTTACGTATTAATAGTTTCTCATCCAGGGGATGAAGAGCTTGATGACCTAGGTGGAGGCGATTTAATTTTCTACCTTTCTACAGGAGGACCAACTGGAGCACTACCATTTAGTTTGTCTCTAACTAAAAACGGAACTCCTACAAATTTTAAATTAAATTCTATAGGTTATGATACACTGGGGCCTGGTGGAATTTCAGTTACTAATCAAGATAACGCTGAGATTGCTGCAAATATGAACTATGCAACTGGTGCTGGGTCAATTGTGTTTACAAATACAGCTAATGCAGCTAATATCACTTCATTTAATATTATACCTTCGGCTACAGGTGTCTTTAATGATTTTGGATTTCATAACATAAATATAGAAGTATTAAACACTTTAAGCACAGAAAACTTTACATTAGATAATGCCTTTACAGTAACACCAAACCCTTCAAACGGTTTAATTACCATTGGAAACTCTGGAATTGCTTTAGACAAAGTACAAGTGTCAGATTTAAATGGACGTGTTGTTGCTACACATAACTTAAATGGAATGACAGAAAGTAAAACACTTAATTTAAGTTCTGTTTTATCTTCTGGAATGTATTTAATGACGTTAACATCTAATGAAGCTTCAACAGTTAAGAAACTAATTATTAAATAGTATATTATATAAGCTATTACCAAAATAATATATAACAAAAAAACTCCTAATTAATTAGGAGTTTTTTGTTTTTAGGTATAAAATATATTCTACATTTTAATCTCTAATTATATTTTAATCTGTCGTTCGATTTGTTGATCTAGCGAAATAAAAGTTTCTGTTCTAGAAACACCAGTTATAGACTGAATATCGTTATTTAATAAATGCATTAAATGTGCATTATCCTTACATAAAATTTTAATTAAAATACTCCAATTTCCTGTAGTGTAGTGGCATTCTAAAACTTCAGGTATTTTTTTTAGCTGTTTTACGGCTTGTGGATTGCTAATAGCCTTATCTAAATAAATACCAACAAAAGCCATAGTGGTGTAACCCAAAACTTTAGGATTTATTATAAACTTAGAGCCAGATATTAATCCAGACTTTTCTAATTTACGTAAACGTTGGTGTATGGCAGCTCCCGAAATACCTACTTGCCTAGCTATTTCTAAAACAGGCGTTCGAGCATCACTCATTAGTGCACGAAGTATTTTTTTATCAATACCATCTATATGGATGTTTCTGTTTATTACTTTCAAAACCTATAACGTTTACATATTAATATATAAAAGTACTAAAAGCATTTAAGACTGTAACTCTAATGCATTAGAAAAAACAACTGTATTAGGTGCTCTTCAAACGTTTAAAGGGTTATAACCTAAATAAGGAACCTCCTTTTCATTAAAAACAATGCCATAATCCTCTAGCTCTTGCAAAATAGGTTCGTATACCTCTTTAGTAATTGGTACTAAAACACCAGGTGTTTTAATTTTTCCATTAAGTATAGCCATAGTTGCCATCGCTACAGGTAAGCCTACTGTTTTTGCCATTGCAGTATAAGTTTGGTCTTCCCCTATAGTAACCATAGTAGCATCAATTTGATGTTTTTTACCATCTAGCTCGTAACCAAATTTATGGTACATAACAATCATGTCTTTATCATCTTCATCTAAAGTCCAACTATCCATCAAAATTTTCTGAAGAATTTGAGCAGGTGTAGCCTTTTTTAATCCTACCATTTTTGTTGAACTAAAGATATCTAACTCAATAAACTTGTCCCAAATTGTATCATCTTGATCAATTTTAATAGCATGCCTAAACTTTAATTCAACAGAATCTGTAGGACTGTAAGGTAAAAAGGAGTTTACAAAATCTCTATAGCTCATGTTTTCGCTATCGTCTATAGTATAACTATCATCTGTCATGCCTAAAGCCGCTAGTACTTGCCAGCCACGAGAAAACCCTACACGGCGAATAGTACCTCTGTATAAAGTTTTAATGTCCTCTAAACCATATACACTTTGGTATTTTAAAGAGTCTCTATTGGCATAAGCTTCAAAACGGCCATAACCATCTATTTCTAAAAATTCGGTACGTCTAAATAAACGATTATAAGGAATGTACTTATAAGTACCCTCTTGTAAAAATTTAGCAGCGCTTCCTTGCCCAGCAACAACAACATTTCTTGGATTCCAAGTAAACTTGTAGTTCCATAAATTATTGTCGCTCTCAGGCGCTACCAAACCTCCAGTAAACGATTCAAACAAAATCATTTTACCACCTTTATCTGTAATACGGTCTATAACTTGCATAGCACTCATATGGTCTATACCTGGATCTACTCCAATTTCATTCATAAAAATTAGACCTTTAGCTTTTGCATCTTCATCTAAAGCTTGCATTTCCTCACTTACATAAGAAGCCGTAACCATATTTTTACCGTAAGTAATACAATCTTTAGCAACTTCAATATGAAAACGTGCTGGTAGCATTGAAACAACAATGTCTGCATTTTTAATAGCACTAACACGAGAGTCTTCATTAAAAACATCTAATGTAATTGCTGTTGCATTTTTATGATCTCCTGTTAATTTTTTAGCATTATCAATACTTAAATCTCCTACAGTAATGTGGAGGTTTTCTTTTTCAGATTTATCTAAAAAATATTTTATTAAATAAGAAGCCGATTTTCCTGAACCAATAATTAAAATCTTTCGCATAATCGATATATGTTAAGTAATTTTGTGTTTAAATTTAAGAAAACGAATGTAGTAAAATGTAACTGTTATAAAAACTCAAAATATAAATATTATTATAAAAATAGTAGGGAGTATAACCTATATGTGTACTAGGAGTTTTTATGATTTCATAATTTAAAAAGAATATAAAATGAATAAAAAAATTTTAATTGCGGCTTCGATAATAGGTGTTTTAAGCGTTGTTTTAGGAGCATTTGCAGCTCATGGTTTAAAAGAATTAATAACAGAAGAAGCATTACAGTCTTTTGAAACCGGGGTGCGTTATCAAATGTACCATGCGTTTATGTTATTGTTTGTAGGAACTGTAGACAAGCTAACAATACAAACAAAAAAGCGAGTGTTTTTTCTTGTTATTGCTGGCGTTTTATTATTTTCAGGTTCTATTTACGGATTAGCCACAAACACTCTTTCAGGATTCAACTTTAAACAAATTGCATTAATAACTCCTATAGGAGGACTACTTTTAATAATCGCTTGGATAGTTATGGGGCTTGGCTTTGTAAGGAATGTAGATAATTAATTTATTTTTTAACATCTAGTTTTATAATAATCATTAATTTTGCATCTTAAACAAGATAACTAAATTATGGTAAACCATACACAATCTACGAAAACGATTTCGCTTGAAAAGTACGGAATCAAGAATGCTAACGTACAATATCAACTAACCCCAGACCAACTTCATAACACTACAATTGCCAAGGGGCAAGGTGTTGAAGCCTCTTCTGGAGCCTTAGCTGTTAATACAGGAGAATTTACTGGGCGTTCGCCAATGGATAGATTTATTGTAAAAGACAATATTACAAAAGACCGTATTTGGTGGGGAGATATTAATATCCCTTTTGATGCGGATAAGTTCCAAAAATTATATGACAAGGTTACTAACTATTTATCTAACAAAGAGGTTTTTGTAAGAGATAGTTATGCCTGTGCAGACGAAGATTATAAATTAAATATTCGTGTTATTAACGAGTATCCATGGAGTAACATGTTTGCCTCAAATATGTTTTTACGCCCTACTGAGGAAGAATTGAAAGATTTTACTCCAGAATGGACTATTGTAAATGCGCCTGGTTTTATGGCTAATGCTGAAGAAGATGGAACACGCCAGCATAATTTTGCTATTCTAGATTTTACTAGAAAAATAGCATTAATAGGAGGAACTGGTTATACAGGAGAGATTAAAAAAGGTATTTTCTCTGCATTAAACTTTATATTACCAGTATTTAAAAATACATTGCCAATGCACTGTAGTGCAAATGTTGGTAAAGAAGGAGATACTGCTATTTTCTTTGGGTTGTCTGGAACAGGAAAAACAACGTTATCTACAGACCCAGATAGAAGCTTAATTGGAGACGATGAGCATGGTTGGACTAGTGAGAATACAGTATTTAATTTTGAAGGAGGTTGTTATGCTAAAGTAATTAACTTATCGGCAGAACAAGAACCAGAAATATATGGAGCAATTAAAAAAGGTGCTATTCTTGAAAATGTTATCATGAATGATGCTAAAGAGGTGGATTTTGAAGATACCTCTATAACTCAAAATACAAGAGTAAGTTACCCAATTAACCATATAGAAAATATTAAAGTACCATCAATAGGAAAAAACCCAAAAAACATCTTCTTTTTAACAGCAGATGCTTTTGGTGTACTGCCTCCAATTTCTAAATTAACACCAGGTCAAGCGGCTTATCACTTTATCTCTGGATATACAGCTAAAGTAGCTGGAACCGAAGCTGGAATTACTGAGCCAGTACCAAGTTTCTCTGCATGTTTTGGAGCACCATTTATGCCATTACATCCTACTAAATATGCCGAAATGTTAAGCCAGAAAATGCAAGAAGCAGGTGTAACAGTTTGGTTAGTAAATACAGGATGGACTGGTGGGCCTTATGGAGTTGGTAGCAGAATGAAACTAAAGTACACGCGTGCTATGATTACTGCAGCAATGGATGGCTCTTTAGAAGAAGCAAATAAAGGAAACTACCACATACACTCAGTGTTTAAAGTAGAACAGCCAAGAACATGTCCTAACGTACCAACAGAAGTATTAAGCCCAAGACAAACATGGAATGATGATGAAGGGTATTATAATACTGCAGATAAACTAGCAGTATCATTTAAAAATAACTTTAAACAATTTGAAGATAATGCTAATGCAGAAATTTTAGCAGGAGCTCCAAATGTGAGGTCGTAATAAAGATATCTTTATATATAAATAACAAACCCTTAGAGTATAGTAGCTCTAAGGGTTTGTTATTTAAATAAGTAAACAAAACGTTGTAAATGAGACTTTACTTTATATTAATAAGCTAAAGAATGCTTTATAGGTTATAACTGTTTGTATATAAAATAAAAAAGCTTCCCAATCGAGAAGCTTTTTTTAAGTATTAATATGTATCTAAGTTTATTTCTTATTTACAGATTCTATATATTTTTTTAAAGCCATAGACATCGATGGTGTTTCTGGTGTTGGTGCAGCAATATCTACACGTAATCCCTTAGCTTCAACAGCTTTTATTGTGGTGTTACCAAAAACAGCTATGCGTGTATCATTCTGTTGAAAATTAGGGAAATTATGAAATAAAGATTCTATACCAGATGGGCTAAAGAATACAAGAATATCATAAGTTACATTTTCTAAATCAGATAAATCGCTAATTACAGTTTTGTAAAAAACAGCTTCTCTCCAGTTAACCCCTAAATCGTTTAATATTTTAGGCACAGCTGGCTTTAATTTATCTGTAGCTGGTAGTAAAAACGATTCGTCTTTATATTTTTTAATAAGAGGCGATAACTCTGCAAAAGTACGTTTACCTACATAAATTTTACGCTTTCTGTAGACAACATATTTTTGTAAATAGTAAGCGACTGCTTCAGATTGACAGAAATATTTCATAGAATCTGGAACTTTAAAGCGCATTTCTTCTGCAACTCTAAAGAAATGATCTACAGCATTTCTACTAGTTAATATAATAGCAGTAAATTTAGATAAATCTATTTTTTGTTGTCTAATTTCTTTAGAAGGCACACCTTCTACATGAATGAAAGGGCGGAAGTCTATTTTTACTTTCTGTCTTTCTGAAAGATCAAAATAAGGAGAATTTTCTATTTTAGGTTCTGGCTGCGAGACTAAAATTGTTTTCACTTTCATACTTAATAGCTTTAATTTTTATACTCTTAAATGTTTGTAATTAACTTATACAAAATCACGTAAGGCGAAATTTCGAGTGCGCAAAGATACAAAATAAAATAAAAGAAATTATTTTTAATTAGACTTTGATTGCGTTTAAAAAAAGAAAGCGCTCCAATACAATTAATAATTGCTAAAAAACCAAAGACAATTGTAAATGTAAGAGCATCAGGTTTTAAAGAATAAATGAGGAATCCATTAATAGGAATTAGTAATAGACCTATATAATTCTTATAACTTATTTTTTGAAATAAATAATCGTTAATAATAGATTCCATGCTTAAAATGCTACTAATTAGGCGTTCTAGTAACACTTTTATTAAAATGAATAAAGCAATTGCAGCCCCTATTTTATATAATAATATATGGGAAGCATCAATAATGGTTTTACTTTTTGTGTAAAATTGATAGCTAAAAATAGATAAGCCTATAACAAGGTTGCTAAATAACAATGCTTCAAAACCATCTAAAAACTTTTGATCTCTAGAATAGACTTTTAAGTATTTAAAATTAATAACAATAGATGCAAAATCATTAAACCGTTTTGGGTGTAGTAATTTTGCAGCGGCAACAAATAGTAAGCCAATTAGTATTAATATCGTGAAAATTTCGGTAGAAATGATATCTCTTAACATGTTTCAAAATTATTATATTTATTTAGAATTTGTTATAACTTTCTTTAGTTTTACTCTAAAATTATTATTCTAATAAGGTGGTATTGTTATTTTTTTTCTTTTAAAAGACTTATTAATATTAAGAAATATTTAAAAAACGTGTGTGTTAAAAAATGTACATTTGCTACAAAATAAAAATTATCAATGCCAGACGCAGTCGTTATTATTCCTACTTACAATGAAATTGAGAATATAGAAGCCATTATACAAGCGGTTTTTGCTCAAGAGAAAGCATTCGATGTGTTAATAGTAGACGACAATTCTCCAGATTTAACAGGAGAAAAAGTGAAAACACTTCAAAAAGAACATCCTAATCGTTTGTTTTTAGAATCTAGAAAAGAAAAGTCAGGATTAGGTACGGCGTATATTCATGGTTTTAAATGGTGTTTAAAAAGAGATTATAATTACATTTTTGAAATGGATGCCGATTTCTCTCATAATCCTAAAGATTTAGAACGGTTATATAAGGCTTGTGCAAACGAAGGAGCAGATGTTAGCATCGGTTCTAGGTATGTAAAAGGTGTAAATGTTGTAAATTGGCCCCTAGGTAGAGTTATTTTATCTTATGGTGCTTCAATTTATGTTCGGTTAATTACTGGTATGCGTATTCAAGACACTACAGCAGGGTTTGTATGTTATAAGAAAAGTGTTT
Organism: Pontimicrobium sp. MEBiC06410; assembly: GCF_053601615.1. Taxonomy (NCBI): domain Bacteria; kingdom Pseudomonadati; phylum Bacteroidota; class Flavobacteriia; order Flavobacteriales; family Flavobacteriaceae; genus Pontimicrobium; species Pontimicrobium sp. MEBiC06410. The sequence continues at coordinate 35,069 of NZ_JBSHNT010000153.1, read as the reverse complement.
TAGAAGCATTAAACCTTGATGAGATAAAGTTTGTAGGGTATGCTTTTCAGATAGAAATGAAATTTAAAGCGTATTTAAAACAATTTAAAATAGTAGAAGTTCCTGTGATTTTTACAGATAGAACTAAAGGACAATCTAAATTGAGCTCAGGAATTATTTCTGAAGCAATATTTGGAGTTATAACAATGAAATTTAAAAGTTTATTTAAAAAATAATCGAAAAATGAACCAAAGAATTACACTTATTAAAAATGCTAAAATAGTAAATGAAGGAACTATTTTTAATGGCGATATTTTAATAGAAGGAGATTATATAAAAGAAATTAGTGAGTCCATTAGTGCAAAATCTGCAGATGTTCATGTTTTTGATGCAGAAGGTAAATACGTAATTCCAGGAGCTATAGACGATCAAGTTCATTTTAGAGAACCTGGCTTAACGCATAAGGCAAATATAGAAACAGAATCTAGAGCAGCAGTTGCAGGTGGCATAACTTCCTTTATAGAAATGCCAAATACAAACCCACAAACAACAACAATAGAAAAGTTAAATGATAAGTTTGAGATTGCTAAAAACACAGCATATGCAAACTATTCATTTATGTTTGGAGGAACCAATGATAATTTAGAAGAGATTTTAAAAGTAGATGTAAAACAAGTTGCTGGGTTAAAATTATTTTTAGGCTCGTCTACAGGAAATATGCTTGTAGATAACCCAGAAGTGCTAGAAAAAATATTTTCTAGTACAGATTTGTTAATCTCTGTACATTGTGAAGATGAAGCGACCATTAGGGCTAATATGGAGATTTATAAAGAACGTTATGGAGAGGATATTCCTGTAAATATGCACCCTATTATACGTAGTGAAGAAGCATGTTATATATCATCCTCTAAAGCTATAGAATTAGCAAAGAAAACAGGAGCTAGATTACACGTCTTTCATTTATCTACAGGAAAAGAAACAGCATTGTTTTCTAATAAAATACCTTTAAAAGATAAAAAAATTACGGCAGAAGTTTGTATACACCATTTATGGTTTAGTGATAAAGATTATGAAGAAAAAGGAACACACATAAAATGGAATCCCGCTGTAAAAACAGAAAAAGATAGAGAACAGCTTTTAAAAGCGTTATTAGATGATAGAATAGATGTTATTGCAACAGATCATGCACCACACACATTAGAAGAAAAAAACAATGTATATACCAAAGCCCCATCAGGTGGACCTTTGGTACAACACGCCTTACCTGCGTTGTTAGAAATGCATCATAAAGGATTAATTTCTATAGAGAAAATAGTAGAAAAAATGTGCCATAATCCTGCTATATTATTTCAAATAGAAAAACGTGGTTATATAAAAGAGGGGTACTATGCAGATTTAGTTATTGTAGATTTAAATAATCCATGGACAGTAACTAAAGAAAATATTTTATATAAATGTGGTTGGTCTCCTTTTGAAGGAACAACCTTTAAATCTAGAATTTCTCATACGTTTGTAAATGGAGGTTTAGCATATAAAAACTTTAAGTTTTACGATACTAAATATGCAAAACAACTAACTTTTAATAGAGAATAGAGCTAAATTATAATCGAGTAGTTTATTTGTAGAGACATGAAAACAAAAGGAATTTTATACTTACTAGCATTGCTATTATTAAATGCTTGCTACAAAGTGCAGCCGCCAGAGAAACCAGAACGATTATTATCTGAGGATGAAATGGTCGCTGTTTTGGTAGATATGGCTATTGTTTCCTCTGCAAAAGGAGTAAATAAAAAACGGTTTGAAAATAATGGTATAATACCAGATGAATATATTTATAAGAAAAATAATATAGATAGTTTACTATTTGTACAAAATAATGAATACTATTCTTTTAATATTAAAAAGTACGAAAGCATATACATAAGAGTAAAGGATAGTTTAACTAAATTAAGAGATAAATATAAACTTATAGAAGAAGCTGAAAAAAAAGCTAAAGACGACTCTGTTAAAGCTAAAAGAAAACAGACTTCTCTGAAACTAGAGGATAAAGCTGTAAAGAAAAGTGCTTTTCAAAATAAAAAATCTAGAGTTAAGCCAGTGCCAAAAGAGCCTAAATAAAAAGGCTAGTTAACATCCTTTAAATAGAGATCACAAACTTTTTTTATTGTGTCGTTTAAAGGCTTAGACTTAATATCTATATACGATTTAAGTTTAGAGTTGTCATAAACGGTAGTTGTGGATAAAGATTTTACAAGTTGCTTAGTTAACTTCCTTCGTTTACCTGTTAGTTTATGCTTTAACCAATCTAATCTCCAGCCTATTTGTAGTAAACTGTTTGTAGCTTCTTTTTTAGGTGGTTCTACTTGTAGATTATTTGCACAGGTTGTTAAAAACTGCTTGTAGCTCCATGTGTTAGAAACTAATATAAAACGTTCGTTTTTTATATTACTATTCATTAACTCTACCATACTATCTATAACATTATAAATACCAACAAAACCAGAGCTTCCAGAAGTGTAATACTTTAAGCCTTTGTGTACCGTTTTAATTAACGAACCGCTTCCGTATTTCCATATACCAGGGCCAATAATTACACCAGGGTTAACAATAACAGCATTAACACCTTCTTGGGTTCCTCTCCATACTTCTAGTTCCGCACCATATTTACTAATAGCATACACATCATGTTCAGCCTCGTTATTCCATTCAGAGGTCTCAGATATAGGAGTGTTATTTATGGATTGCCCTAAAGCAGCAATAGAACTTACATAGCATAGTTTCTTTATATTATTACTAATACATAGGTTAACAATTGTTGCAGTACCTTCAATATTAGTTTTTTGTAAAAGATCAAATTTGTTTGGCTCAAAAGAGACTAAAGCAGCACAATGGTAAACATGAGTAATGTCTTTAAATGCATCTGTAAGTGCAGGGATGTCATTTAAATTTGCTTTAACCCATTCTATACTATTAAAAAGAGAAGTCACATCTTTAGAATAATAAGAAAAAATACGTTTTACAGTTTTAAATGTTTTCTCATTTCGGTATATAGCCCTAACCTTTTGTTTTTCGCTAGCTAGGCGATATAATAAATGAGCACCAACTAATCCTGTTCCTCCAGTTACTAAAATCATAGTACTAAAGTAAAGAATTATTCAATATTGCTTACTAGTTATGCATTGATTTTTATCTTTGCTATTGTTAAAATAAAATTAAGCAAGATGGCTAATAAATTTGTAGAAGAATTACGTTGGAGAGGAATGGTACACGATATCATGCCAGGAACAGAAGAACAATTAAATAAAGAGATGACAACAGCCTATATTGGCTTTGATCCTACATCAGATTCTTTACATATTGGAAGCCTAGTGCCAATAATTTTATTAGTTCACTTAGAAAAAGCTGGGCATAAACCAATTGCTTTGGTTGGTGGAGCTACTGGAATGATTGGAGACCCTTCAGGAAAGAGTGATGAACGTAATTTATTAGATGAAGCGACTTTGGCTCATAATGTAGCGGGAATAAAAAATGTTTTATCTCGTTTTTTAGACTTTAATTCTTCTAATGAAAATGCGCCTGTATTAGTTAATAATTACGATTGGATGAAAGGTTTTTCTTTTATCGATTTTGCGCGTGATGTAGGTAAGCGTATTACAGTAAATTATATGATGGCAAAAGATTCTGTAAAGAAGCGTTTATCTGGAGAAGAAGGCAATGTAGGAATGTCGTTTACAGAATTTACATACCAATTAATACAAGGCTACGATTTTTACCATTTACATAAAGCCATGAGTTGTAAATTACAAATGGGAGGAAGCGACCAGTGGGGTAATATTACTACAGGAACTGAGTTGGTAAGGCGAATGAATGTAGGAGACGATACTGCAAAGGCGTATGCGATGACTTGCCCATTAATAACTAAAGCAGATGGCTCTAAGTTTGGTAAAAGTGAAGGCGGAAATGTTTGGTTAGATGCAGATAAAACATCAGTTTACAAATTCTACCAATTTTGGTTGAATACAACCGATACAGATGCAGAAAAATATATAAAAATCTTTACATTTTTAGATAAAGAAACTATAGATGCTTTAATAGCAGAACATAATGAAACGCCTCATTTACGTATACTACAAAAGCGTTTAGCCGAAGAAGTAACGACGTTTGTGCACTCTAAAAACGATTTTGAGAATGCTAAGAAAGCATCAGGTATTTTATTTAGTAAAACTTTTAATGAAGACATTAGAACACTAGATGAAAACTTGTTTTTAGATGTTTTTGAAGGGGTGCCACAAGCAGAAATAACAACAGCAGATTTAGAAGAAGGTTTAGATATGATTGCTGCGCTTGCTGCAAAAACTAACTTTTTAGCAAGTAATGGAGAAGCACGTCGCGCATTAAAAGAAAATGCAGTATCTGTAAATAAGAATAAAGTAAAAGAAGACTATAAAATTACTTCTTCCGATTTAATACACGATAAATACGTGGTGCTAAATAAGGGGAAACGTAATACTTACATCTTAAGAGTTGTTTAAGTTCTTTAATGAATAAGAACATCATTATTATATTAATAACCATTTTTTCATTGCCAGTTTTAGGTCAAGAAAAATGTGAAAATTTTAAAGTAGGTACTTTTAAATTTTTAGATAAGGATTATGAGGATTTAGTTGTTGTTAGAAATGATTCTGTAGAGATTAGCACTTATAAGTCTTTTAAGTGTAGCTATACAAGCAAAGTTGAATGGTTAACAGATTGTAAATATAGAACAACTATTTATAAGGTTGATAATGCCGAACATAAAATTTTAATTGGACAAGTGTTTACTATAGAAATATCTGAGATTTCAGGTAATAAAATAGTCTGTAAACATATTAATGAAATTTCTAATGCTATTGTAGAAAAAGTTATGATAAAAATAGACTAAAAATCGAGAAGCCTGAATGCTGAGAGGCAATCAGGCTTCTAAAAAATTAGTCAACCAACTAAAACTAATTTTTCTTTCTCATAACACTATATAAACTTTAATCAATCAATTTTTTTTATAGTGTCCCAATTTTGGTCGGCTTTTTTTTGCAAACCTTTCAAAATATTTTTTTGCCATAGTTTTAAAGTATTATTTCCCCAAGAATTATAGAATAAATAGAGTTTATTATCTCTAATCTCAAAGGTTTTTGGGTTTACAGAAACTTTTTTGTTTTTTTCTGCAATAGCATAAGCACAATATCCACCATATTGGGGTAAGTATTGTTTAGGATTCTTTAAAAATAAATCTAAATGTTTTTGAGAAGCAAACATAAAACGAGCATGATCATAAGATGTAGTGTATAATTTATCTCCTTTTTCGGCTTTATTTTCAAAATAAGAGACTAAATCATAGCCTTCTATAGCATATCCTTTTTTTGTGTAATAATCATTTTGAGCTTGTGCAGCAATAGTTCCGAGGACTAAGAGTAGTATTAAACTTATTTTTTTAAACTGTAGCATGTGTTTTTCTATACGCGGTTACTAGCAGTAAGTCGTATATGTTATCGAAATATTACAAAATTAATTAAGTGCTATGCTTAGAATATAATTTTATACTGGACTATAATACCATCAAATTACAACCTCTAATATCGCTAGTGTCAAAACGTCCAATAATTTCAAAACTATTGTCTCTATGTATTCTTCCTAAATCTTGTGTTGCTATAAAGGAACAAGAGTTAACGTTAGCTAGGTCTATAACATTAATACCGCCAGTTTTATTAGTAGTTTGAATACTCAAGGCATCTTCTGGATCTCTTGTTAGAACTTGCATCCAATTGGGGCAATTAAAAATACCATTACCTTTAGAGTAAGCTTGACTTAACAATTCTGTCATACCATATTCGCTATGTATATGCGGTACACCAAAACCAGCTTTTAAAATAAGGTGTAACTCTTCTCTAATTAACTCTTTGCGTCTACCTTTCATGCCTCCCGTTTCCATAATTATTGTGTTATGGAGGTTAAATGTATAAGATTCTACTAGATCTAAAAGAGCAAAAGAAACACCAATTAACAGTACTTTTTTACCTTCGTTATCTAATCGCTTTAAGGTGTTGCTTAACGCTATTAAATTATCTAGATAAAACCCGCTTTCGGGATGTTGAGATTGCTTTATCATGGAATCTACCATATAGATTAAAGAGGACCCCTCTCGCTCTAAATAACTAGGTAATAATGCTAGTATAACATAATCTTCAATAGCTCCATAAGTATCTTCAAAGCCTTTAGTAAAGCTTTTTTCGTAAATAGATAAATCAGTAATATTATGCTTGCTAGTTATACTTCCTGTAGTTCCGCTACTTGAAAATGTTTTTTTTATAGTATTTTTTGAATCACTTAAAACTGTATGTGATTTAAAAAATTGAATAGGTAAAAACGGAATCTCTTCTACAGACTTAACATCGCTTGGATGCTTGTATAATAAATCGCAAAAAGAACGGTATACCAAATTGTTTTCGAATTGGTATCGAAAAACCTCGAGAGCTAAACTTGTAAACTCAGCTTCTGTTTTAATATTAAAAATACGATTAGGGTCTACCATTGAGAATTATTACCAAGCAAAAATAAATAAAAAAAAGAGCGTTACCACAAGATAACGCTCCTTTTAAAAGTGAAAAGCTAAAGCTTACTCAATAACTAATTTCTTAGTGATGGTAGCTTCGTTTTGATTTAGTTTTAAAATGTAAATTCCAGCTTTTAGGTTAGATACATTTAAAGTATTATTTTGTATTGTTTTAGAAATAACTTCTTTTCCTAAAATATCGAATACTACAACGTTAACAGGTGCATTAGTTGTTGTTGTAATGTTCACAAATCCTGTATTTGTTGGGTTAGGATACACAGAGAAGTTAACACTATTAAATTGTTCTACAGAAAGTGTAGTACCATCGTTTCTTTCTCCAGGCGAAAATAATACAGGGTTAGACATTATAGCAGTGTGTTGTACAAATGCTCCTGTAAAATCTGGTTCACGTGCTATAGATTGATTGTTCCCTGCTCCCGTATATACTTCTTGTGTTACAGTAAGCCCCATATCGTCTTTTAAAGTAACAGTATCTCCACCATTATTTAAACCTACACTATTAGTACTTGCTGTTTGTACAAGAGATGTAAATCCTGTTGGAGTACCACCACCAAATACTGTTATAAATCCATTTCCTGGAATAGTAGTTCCGGCAGGGAAAACGTGTCTGTCTGAAGCACCATCAGAAAGCACATAACCGTCCATTACAATTGGGCTAGAACTTGTATTGTATATTTCTACAAATTCATCATCTCCAGTATCTACAACACCGTCTCCATTAGCATCTCCATTAGTAGCATCTGGATCTGCATGAATTTCGTTTATTATTAAGAATGTAGGGTCACATTGAGCGCCAGCTATTATTCCAGAAACAGTAGTGCCATCACAATCTCCTCCATTTATTGTAAGGTTCCAAGCGTCACCTTCAGATAAACCAGAAAGTGTAATTGTTCCATCTGCAGTAGTTGCAGGGTCGTCTCCTCCAATCGTTCCCATAGTTGTAGTAGTGATAGAAGTAATTGTGTTCTCACTACCAGTGTAAGGAATCTCTACAGTTACTTGGTCGTTATTAGAGCCAGCAGTATTTGTTGCACAAGTGTAATTTTCTGTTTGTAAAATTAAATCACAAACCGCACAGTTAGAGGTTGGCCTCATGCCCAATGTTGGGCAAGTTCCAAATGCATCTAAAGACACATTAGATAAGTTCCATCCAGAAAAACCTCCAGTACCATCGTCTAAATATTGAACACCAATAAATACGTCTGTACCTGTAGCAGCAGCAAAGTCTACATCATAAGATCCAGCATCTGTAATTGTTTGTGCAGTTGTCCAAGATGTTGTAGATGGACATCCGCTGTAAGAATCTGTGTAAGCGAAAACAAGGTCAGTTACACCGAAGCTCTCAGTTGCATCAAAAGATAATACTAAATCTGTAACTCCAGTCATATCTAGAGGCCCAAAAATCATCCAAGTTTCAATAGGGTCAGTACAACCAGAACCACAAAAACCATTCATGCTATAAGTTCCAGAAGATAAAGTCCATTCATCTGTTTGAGAGTTTGGTGTTACGGTAACCAACTCGAAAGTTTCCATGCCATTACTTAAATCGAAACATGTATTAGGAATAGGATCGCATTCTGCAGCAGGAACTGTTCCTGAAACATTAAAAGTATCGCAATCACCTCCATTTAACACAACATCCCAGCTATCACCTTCGTTAAGTCCTGTAATAGTAATTGTTCCATTTGCAACAGAAGCAGGATTATCTCCTCCAATTACGCCACCCATACTAGTAGTCGTTACAGATGTAATACCCATATCTGAACCTGTGTAAGGTACATTTACCGTAACAGAGTCATTATTATCTCCTACAGTAGCAGAGTTACAAGTGTATGTTGCCGTTTGAAGAGTAACACCACAAGAAGTAGCAAAATTAGTCCAAACAACATTATCAATAACAACTTGTCCATCACTATTGTTCACATTAATAAACTTAATTACAATGTTTCCTGGTTGGTTAACTGTAAAAACTGGTGAGTTTTTAACTACATTTTGCTCAGATGTAGTCGTTACGTTTCCTACAACAACATCATTCACTAAAACATTAAGGTTAACATTTGTTCCAAATGCTTGCATGTAATCAAATGAAATTGTCCCTAATCCACCAGCTATAGTTCCTGAATTAAATTCAGACTGTGGACTTCTATTTCTTCCAATCATAATAGACTGGTCAGTTATCTGTAAATCTCCTCTACATTGTGTGTGGGACCATGTAGAACCATCTTGCCCAGTAAATGTACCATTAACATAAGATGTATTGGTAGATGGGAAATTGGCAAAAGTTTCATTACCTTGACTAAAAGCAAAGCAAGTAGTTAAAAAGGTAATTAAAAAGTAAAGTTTTTTCATAATGTTCTTATTAAATTGTCTACAAATATACAAAGAAATAAATGTTTACAATTTGTATCTTACCTGTAAAACACTACTTTTAACTATAATGTAACAGATGTTTAATATACAAAGAGGTAATAATAAGGTTGAATATAAGATCTGTTAAATTAATGGTTAAATTATGTTACTTTATTGTTATTAATTTTTGAAATGTTATTTTTATACCTAATAGTTTTATCTTTACTGAACTAAAAATTAAACTAGTTTTTAATGAATAATAGTAATATTAAAATATTGTTGGTAGACGATGAACCAGATATTTTAGAAATAGTAGGATATAATTTATCTAACGAAGGGTATGAAGTTATTACTGCCGAAAATGGATTTGAAGGTGTTAAGAAAGCTAAAAAGGAGCAGCCTCAACTTATCATTTTAGATGTAATGATGCCAGAAATGGATGGCATAGAAGCCTGTGAAAATATTAGAAAAATACCTGAATTAAAAGATACTATAATTACCTTTCTAACAGCCAGAGGTGAAGATTATTCTCAAGTAGCTGGGTTTGATGCTGGAGCAGATGATTATATAACTAAACCTATTAAACCAAAAGTATTAGTAAGTAAAGTAAAAGCCCTTTTAAGGCGTTTAAAAAAGGAGGAGGCTACTGGAACTCTAATAAAATTAGGCGATTTAGTTATTAACAGAGATGAATACAAAATATTATTAAAAGATAAAGAAATTCTTTTACCAAGAAAAGAATTCGAATTACTGTCATTATTAGCGTCAAAACCAGGAAAAGTATTTAAAAGAGAAGATATTTTAGATAAAGTATGGGGGAATGAAGTTGTTGTTGGCGGACGAACAATAGATGTACACATTAGAAAATTAAGAGAAAAAATTGGAGACAATTGTTTTAAAACAGTTAAAGGTGTCGGTTATAAATTTGTAGAATAATGCAAATAAAAAAGTCTTATAAATTTGCGTTTAAAACATCTTTAGTTATTACAATAGTATTAACACTCTTTATGGGTGTTTTTTTATACATAGGTGTAAACTTCAACTTACCTACATTATTATATTTAATCATATTTGCTGTATCGTGCTATATCATTTCATTTTTCGTAATACAGTATAGAGTGCAAAACTTTATTTATAAGCGTGTAAAAAAAATATATGACGATTTAAAACTTTTAGAAAGCGCTAGCTTTACTAGAGACCGTATAACAACCAATATGGAAACGCTTACCGAAGAAATTGATAAATATGCTAGAGATAGAAAAATTGAAATAGAAACATTAAAAGTTAGAGAAGAATATAGAAAAGAGTTTTTAGGAAACGTTTCTCACGAATTAAAAACACCATTATTTACAGTACAAGGCTATATAGAAACCTTATTAGATGGCGCAGCAGATAATGAAAAAATAAGAGATAAATATCTAGATAGAGCTAATAAAGGAGTAGAACGCCTTATTTACATTGTAAAAGATTTAGATATGATAACTAAACTTGAAGCTGGTGATTTAAGTTTAGAAATTGAAGTTTTTGACATTGTAGAACTTATAAAAAGTGTCTATGAAATGTTAGAGATGAAAGCCTCAAAAAAGAAAATGTCTTTAGTGTTTGATGTAGATTATGATACTCAAATATTAGTGAAGGCAGATAAAGAAAGAGTTAGGCAAGTACTTACTAATTTAATAGTGAATTCAATAAAATACGGAATAGAAAAAGGAACAACAGAGGTTAGTATAGAAAACTTAATTAAAAATAAAGTTATAGTTAGAGTTACAGATAATGGAGAAGGAATTACTTCAGAAAACATACCACGTTTGTTTGAGCGTTTTTACCGTGTAGATAAAAGCCGCTCTAGAGAAGTTGGAGGTTCTGGTTTAGGGCTATCTATAGTAAAGCATATAATAGAAGCTCACGATGAGAAAATATATGTAGAAAGCGAAATAGGAGTAGGTAGTGAGTTCTCTTTTACTCTAGAAAAGCCTGAATAACGCCTCGAAATTAGGAGATTCATGAGTTATATTTAAACCTTTATAATCTTCAATTTGGTTTAATAACTCAGTTTTAAACTCATCTTGAGAGCAAGTGGGAACAAGTTTTAATTCGTTTAGCATTTTAGCAAGATATTCTTGTTCGAATTGGCCAGGTGTAGGAATAAAAAAAGCGCTCTTACCAATTTTTGCTAAATCCATAACTGTAGTGTAACCAGAGCGAGATAATATAACTTCACTAGTATTTATAGCAAAACATAAATCATCACTTTTCATAAAGTTGTATATGGTAAAATTATCAACTTGAGAGACAGATACTTTATTTTCAATAACCCCCCTAACAAATAAAATATTTCCATTATATGTTTTAAGTTCATTCAGAAGCTTTTCTTCTAACAAAGTACGTTGAGGCTCTGGACCAGATAATAAAACCATTAATTTATAATTGTACGGCTGTTTATCTTTTTTAAAACGGCTTAACGGGCCAAGATACTTTATAGGTAAGCTGCTATTAGTCGTATGACCTAGTTTTCCACTTAAATTAGGAGAGAATTCATTGTCAGGAACCCAACATTCATTAAATTTTTTAATAATATTTTGGTGTATTTTAGTACTCAGCCAAGTAGTGCTACCACTTAAAACATTTAATTGGTGTGTAATAAATACACTAGGTACAGTTTTTGAGCAAACCCCTAATCTGTTATCAGAAATAATACCATCAATAGTATACTTTTTTAATAAGACTTCGGTTGCTTTTTTTTCTTCATTAATAGCATTAAGTAATTTAGGGGAATCCATTAAAAGCTTCCATTTAAATAATCTAGCTTTTTTAGAATAAGTAACATTATATGGGGGTAATTCATCAAAAATTAAATCAGGAAATTCTTTTTTAAGCAAATTCAAAGCAACTCCATCACTAGCAATAATAGGAGTGTAATTATGCTGTAAAAGGGCATTTATAATAGGTATGCACCTTGTGGCATGACCTAACCCCCAATTTAAAGGAGCAACTAAAATTCTTTTTTTCATTATATTTTAACAATACCTTTATACAATAGCACAATTTAAAACTTATATAAAATCAAAGATAAAGATAATAGCGAACAATTATATTTCCTTAATTTTGCCAAAACATTAAGTTATTGTGGGAAGTAAAAATAAACTCAAAAGATTTAACGAAAACGAAACGTTCGAAAACGTTTTTCAGCCAAGTAGAGAGGAGTTAGTAGAAGGAAACTACAAACAAAAAGGAAACTGGGGTAAAACGTTCTTTAAAAACGATAACCCTATAGTTCTAGAATTAGGATGTGGAAAAGGGGAATATTCTGTAGAGTTAGCAAAGCGTAACCCTAATGTAAACTATATAGGAGTAGACATTAAAGGAGCCAGATTTTGGAGAGGAGCCAAAACAGCTATAGAAGAGAATATATCTAATGTTGCTTTTTTAAGAACACAAATAGAATTAATAGACCATGCTTTTGCAGAAAATGAAGTAGACGAAATTTGGATTACCTTTCCAGATCCACAAATAAAATACAAGAGAACAAAGCATAGAATGACTAATGCTACATTTTTAGCACGATATAAAACTATTTTAAAACCTAATGGATTAATGCACTTAAAAACAGATAGCGAGTTTATGCATGGGTATACATTAGGTTTATTGCATGGGGCTGGACATGAGGTGATTTATGCAAACCATAATGTATACAAACAAGAAGGAAGTCCGGAAGAAGTAACAAGTATACAAACATATTACGAAAGCCAATACTTAGAACAAAACAAACCAATTACGTATATTAGATTTAAAATTAAGTAAACTTGAGTATTTCATTTATCTTTCTTTTGGGGTTTGTTATAGCATTAGTAGGTGTTATACCTCCAGGCTTATTAAATATGACTGCTGCAAAAGTTAGTATAAAAGATGGGCATACAAGAGGTTTAGTCTTTTCTGCAGGAGTATGTATTGTTGTTATTGTTCAAACTATAATAGCCTTAGAATTTGCTAGATATTTAAGCCGTAATCCAGATGTAGTAGATATTTTGCAGCGAGTGGCCTTTGTTATATTTGTTCTAATAACTATCTATTTTTTAGTGCTAGCAAAGAAGAAGGACAGTAGACCAAATGTAGAGACTACGCTAAAAAGTAAAAAAAGCAGATTCTTTCAAGGAATATTTTTATCAAGTTTAAATATTTTACCAATACCATATCAAGCCTATATGAGTATTACATTAGCATCTTTTGGTTGGCTAGCTTTCGATACAACAAGTGTCTGTTCGTATGTAGCAGGAGCAGCAATGGGTACCTTTGTAATGCTCTATGTTTATGTGTTTTTCTTTGAAAAAATAAAGAGTAAAAAAATAAAATCTCAAAAAAATATGAACTATAGTATAGGCATAATTACTGCTATTATCTCTATTGTTACTTTAGTGAATATTATAAAAGAATGGTAGTGTCATGAAACCAGAAACTTTAAATTTTTTCGATAAAGTATATGAGGTTGCTCGTTTAATTCCTTATGGAAGAGTAACCAGTTATGGGGCTATTGGAAATTACTTAGGAGCACCACGAAGTGCAAGAATGGTTGGCTATGCTATGAACGGTTCTTCTGGAAAAGATGTACCAGCACATCGAGTAGTAAACAGAAAAGGGTTGTTAACAGGTAAGCACCATTTTGAAGGCACAAACCTCATGCAACAACTTTTGGAAAGTGAAGGAGTTAAGGTTGTAGATAACCAAATACAAGATTTAGAAAGCATCTATTGGGACCCTGCAAAAGAGCTGTAAAGCTTTCGGGTTTTATCCTTTTTGGTTTGTGTATTTAAATTTATAAATTTCAATTATTGCACTATAAAAAAACTTCAAACTAGAGACTTCATTCTTCGAGCTATATGTAGTATATTTGCACTTTAGAATAAGTCTAAATTAGTGAAAATTAGTTTTGTAGATGTATAATTGTACAAGATTAAGATATTAATAATTAAAAGTCCTTATTGCTTAAGGAAATAAGTATGAAGCTTAATAAAGAAGATATATTAAAGGCGTTAGAAACTATAACTGTTCCAGGCGAGGGGCAAAATATGGTAGAAAGCGGAGCTGTGAAAAATGTAGTAACATTTGCAGATGAGGTTATTGTAGATGTAACTATAACAAACCCAGCCTTACAAGCACGTAAAAAAACAGAAGTAGAAATACTTAGAGTAATACACGAAAAAGTATACGCAAAAGCGCAAGTAAAAGTAAATTTAAAAGTTGAAGCACCAGCTAAACCAGCAACTACAGAAATAAAAGGGAAGGCAATTCCAGGAATTAAAAACATAGTAGCAGTAGCCTCAGGAAAAGGAGGTGTAGGTAAATCTACAGTAACAGCAAATTTAGCAGTTACATTAGCTAAAATGGGATTTAAAGTAGGAGTCTTAGATGCTGATATTTATGGGCCATCTATGCCAATAATGTTAGACGTAGAATTAGAACGCCCTTTATCTGTAACAGTAGATGGAAAGTCTAAAATGAAACCAGTAGAAAACTATGGAATAAAAATATTATCTATAGGCTTTTTTACTAAACCAGACCAAGCAGTAATTTGGAGAGGTCCAATGGCAGCCAAAGCATTAAACCAAATGATTTTTGATGCAGCATGGGGAGAATTAGATTTCTTATTATTAGATCTTCCTCCTGGAACAGGAGATATACATTTAAGCATCATGCAGTCATTGCCAATTACTGGAGCAGTGGTAGTAAGTACGCCTCAAAATGTGGCTTTAGCAGATGCAAAAAAGGGAGTTGCAATGTTTCAGCAAGAGAGTATTAATGTGCCAGTATTAGGTATTATAGAAAACATGGCGTATTTTACACCAGCTGAATTGCCTAATAATAAATACTATATCTTTGGTAAGGAAGGCGCTAAAAACTTGTCTGAAGACTTGCAAGTACCACTTTTAGGCGAAATACCATTAGTACAAAGTATTCGTGAAGCAGGAGATGTAGGTAGGCCAGCAGCATTACAAACAGCAACGCCTTTAGAGAAAGCATTTGAAAAATTGACTCAAAATGTCGTTCAAGAGGTTGTAAATAGAAATACAGATTTACCACCAACAGAAGCAATAAAAATTACAACAATGGCTGGATGTTCAGCAGTTAAAAAGTAACAGATGACAACAGAAGAATTAAAACTGAATGTAGAAAAAGCACTAGCAGAAATTCGTCCATTCTTACAAAGTGACGGAGGAGATATTTCATTGTTATCTATAGAAGACGGTAAGTTAGTTAAAGTACAATTACAAGGAGCATGTGTAGGCTGTAGTGTTAACCAAATGACATTAAAATCTGGAGTTGAAATGACTATAAAAAAGTATGCGCCTCAAATTGAGCAAGTCATAAATATTGAGTCATAAATAGTGACTTTTGTCATATAATGTCATTCCTTTTCATATTATTTTTACTCTCCGATATCAAAACTCATGATTACAACAGATATACTTATAATTGGGGCTGGGCCTACTGGTCTATTTACCGTTTTTGAGGCTGGTTTACTTAAGTTAAAATGTCATTTAATTGATGCTCTGCCGCAACCTGGTGGACAGTGTTCCGAAATATATCCTAAAAAACCTATTTATGATATTCCTGCATATCCAGAAATTTTAGCGGGAGATCTTACAGATAAATTACTAGAACAATGCAAGCAATTCGAGCCAGGGTTTACGTTAGGTGAGCGTGCAGATACTATAGAAAAACAAGATGATGGAACCTTTGTTGTTACAACAAATAAAGGCACTAAACATCAAGCGCCTGTAGTTGCAATTGCTGGAGGTTTGGGGAGTTTTGAACCTAGAAAACCATTAATTCATAATATTGCAAATTTCGAGGACCGTGGTGTTGAATATATTATTAAAGACCCTGAGGTTTATAGAAACAAAAAAGTAGTTATTGCTGGTGGAGGCGACTCTGCTTTAGACTGGAGTATTTTTTTAAGTGACGTTGCTTCAGAAGTAACGTTAATTCATAGAAGGAATGAGTTTAGAGGGCATTTAGATTCTGTTGAAAAAGTACAAGAATTAAAAAATGCAAGTAAAATAAATTTAATAACTCCCGCAGAAGTTATTGGTATTTTAGGAGATGATAAAGTTGCTGGTGTGGTAGTAAAACAATCACAACACATAGAAAAAGAATTTGAAATAGAATGCGATCATTTTATTCCTTTATTTGGACTATCTCCTAAACTAGGCCCTATTGCAAATTGGGGGTTAGAGATTGAAAAAAATGCAATTAAGGTAAATAATGCGTTAGATTACCAAACAAATGTACCTGGTATTTTTGCTATAGGAGATGTTAATACTTATCCTGGAAAGCTAAAATTAATTCTTTGTGGCTTTCATGAAGCTACAATAATGTGTCAAGCTGCATATAAAATAATAAACCCAGGGAAACGTTACGTAATGAAATATACAACTGTAGCTGGAGTAGATGGTTTTGATGGGACTAGAAAAGAAGCTCCAAAAGCGGTTGTTAAGAAGATAGAGTAAGAGATGGAACAAGATATAAACATAACAATAACTGACCGAGAAGGTACAATTCATAAAATAGAAGCCCCAACAGATATGGCTATGAATCTTATGGAGGTTATTCGTTCTTATGAGTTAGCACCAGAAGGAACAATTGGTGTTTGTGGTGGCATGGCTATGTGCGCCTCTTGCCAATGTTATGTGTTAAGTGAAACCGAATTACCAGAAATGCAAGATGATGAAGAGGCTATGCTCTCTGAAGCATTTTATGTAAAAGAAAACTCACGTTTAGGTTGCCAAATACAAATGACACCTGAAATGGAAGGTCTACAAGTAGAATTAGCTCCAGAATCTTAATAAATAGTTTTTGTATTAATAATTTACTGTCAAACAGTGTCTTATGGGTTATCTCATATAAAAGATAAATGCATAAACTAATTGTAATAAATAATAATTCTCTCTTTTTTTAAAACCCCTAAACCTTTTTTTTCGTAGGTAGTTCTAAAAAAGAACTATATATGGCAATTTTCAAAATTTTTCCTTTAAATCTAAATGGCACAAAGTTTTAATTGAATTAAATAAAAAAGTCGAATTTATAAGTCCTAACTATGAATCTAGAGTGGAGTGCCTAAAAGTAATTAATAGTATTAGGCGAAATTCTACAATACAAAAGGCATACGAAATACAAGAGTTAGACTGTGGTAGTTGGTGTTTTATTTTAAAAGATGTAACTAAAAATGTACCAATAGGGCGTAGTAGCGAAACCTACATTGATAGAATAATTGTAGAGGAAAAAACAAAGTTAATGAGGAAATATGCAGCTAAGGCCAAAATAGATAATGTTGTTTACAAGCTGTAATTATTAGGCTTTCTTGTAATGTATAAGTTTAGTTGGGCCTTCCAGTAATACTCTAATAATGCGTAATGTACCATCTTCTTGAGTTGCTATAGTCCATTTAATTAGAGAAATAGCATCGTTTTCAATTTCTAAGCCAGTAATACTCCTAGGATGTACACAGCTTCCATCATTAAAAAAGGCGATATCATTAGGTTCTGGAAAACGTGGTCTATGTGTATGGCCAACAATAGTCATTAAGTTATTATTATCAGAGATCCATTTTTTTGTTTTGCGTTCAACCTTAATTAATTCTTTGTAGTTTTTTGCAGGGCTTGTTGGGTCTGCAATACCCATAACATTGAGTGGTTTCCAAAGTACGCGAACCATAAATCGGCTCCATTTCCAAAATAAATAATTCCACCAATCGGCTTGATGTCCGTGCGTTAAAAATAGTTCTTGATTATTTGTTGTATGCTTTAAAATTATTGCTTCATGGTATTTAATATTGCAAAACAAATCAACATCCTCACCTGTTTTTGCATCGAAATATGTAGATAAGTGTTTGTCTACATATTTTGGATTACGGTATACCATATCATGGTTTCCCCAAATCATGTGTAATTTGCCAGCTTCATGAAAACGTTTCATTAATAGATAGACATCTTTATGAGCATGTAAAATGGATTCAAAATTTATATTTTCCCATAACTCATCTCCGTCACCTAATTCGCAATACTCAAACCCTTCATTAAAATAATGCTTTAATGCATGGTAATAGATGTTACGATTATTGGCAAAATCATCTGCAAAACTATTATCTCCACGATGGCAATCGCTAAATAGAATAAATTTAGAGTTCTCATTAAAAGGAACAATGTGAGCATTTTTATAAGCGTGATCTAATCTTTTTTTAGCTGAAAACATATAGTAAAAGTAAAGAAAAAGACTTGAAAAAGAGAATTATAAAGTTCAATTTAAATAGTAGTCAAATCCATTTGCATAATATGGTCATTAATAGCATTCCAAAGCGATATTCGTTTTTGTAAAGCCTTTATAGAAATGGTTTCAACTTCTTCCCATTTTTTAGAATCATTTTCGCATAACTCATTAATCATTTGCATTGCCATAGGGCCATGCTCATCTGCATCTAGTTCTATATGCCTTTCAAAATAGTAGACCAGTTTACTTAAGTCTTTTTCAGGAAAGTTAGTTTGAAGTTCTTTAAGGAGCTTTGTAAACATTTTTGGTATTAAATCCTCTCTTCCAAAAGTAAAGGCAGCAGCAATTTCATGAGGTTTACCATAAAAAGCGATATTAAAAGTAAAGTTTAAAAATGTTACAATACCTTCAGGTAAATTACTGTTGGTAATAGCTGTAAAAACATTTTTAGTACTATCAATAGTATTTAATAAATCATTAATAGGTGCTGTGTTTGCTCTTGTAGCTTCCATGGCCTCAAGATACATTTCAAAATGACTTTGCCTTTCTCCGTTTATACTTATATCTGTTTCTTCTGCAACAACAATTTCATTAATTAAATACCTAGTAGAAGGAGAACCAATAGGTGTCCAAGGAATACTTGTACAGGTTAACTTATTTTGAAGTGATTTTAGAAGAGACATAAAATCCCATACAGCAAACACATGATATTCTAAAAATAGATTTAACTGCTCTACTGTTTTTATATTTTTATAAAGTGGGTGATTTAATAATTGCACCTTGTAAGGAGCAATACTTTTATTTATGTAATCGGGAGTCATTTCAATTTTTGTAAAATAAAAATGCATTCCAATTAAGAAATGCATTTATTGAGTTATAGTTATCTAACTTAAGTTTCTAGTTATTATTTAAATGCATTAAGACCAGTAATGTCTAATCCAGTAATTAATAAGTGGATATCATGAGTTCCTTCATAAGTAATAACACTTTCTAAATTCATAGAATGACGCATTATACTATATTCACCAGTAATACCCATTCCTCCTAACATTTGTCTAGCTTCACGTGCAATATTAATAGCCATATCTACATTATTACGTTTTGCCATAGATATTTGTGCAGAGGTTGCTGTACCGTTCTCACGCATAACACCTAAACGCCAAGCTAATAATTGAGCTTTTGTTATCTCGGTAATCATTTCAGCTAGTTTTTTTTGTTGTAATTGGAACTGTCCAATTGGTTTGCCAAACTGAATACGCTCTTTAGAGTACCTTAAAGCAGTATCATAACAATCCATTGCAGCACCAATTGCTCCCCATGCAATACCAAAACGAGCAGAATCTAAACAGCCAAGAGGAGCTCCTAATCCAGATTTATTTGGTAATAAGTTCTCTTTAGGAACTTTTACGTTATCAAAAATAAGCTCGCCAGTAGCACTAGCTCTTAAAGACCATTTGTTATGAGTTTCTGGAGTTGTAAACCCTTCCATACCTCGCTCTACAACTAAACCATGAATACGGCCTTCTTCGTTTTTAGCCCATACTACAGCAATTTGACAAAATGGAGCATTAGAGATCCACATTTTTGCACCATTTAAAAGATAATGATCTCCCATATCTTTAAAATTAGTAGTCATACCTCCAGGATTACTACCATGATCAGGCTCGGTTAAACCAAAACTACCAATCCATTCTCCTGAAGCTAATTTAGGTAAGTATTTTTTACGTTGTTCTTCGTTTCCATATTTCCAAATAGGATACATTACTAAAGACGATTGTACAGATGCTGTACTACGTACACCAGAATCTCCACGCTCTATTTCTTGCATGATTAAACCATACGAAATTTGGTCTAATCCAGCACCTCCATATTCTTCTGGAATATATGGGCCAAAAGCACCAATTTCAGCTAACCCATTAACAATTTGAGTAGGGAATTCAGCTTTTTGTGCAGCTTCTTCTATAATAGGAGATACATCTCGCTTTACCCATTCGCGGGCAGCATCACGAACTAATTTATGTTCTTCAGTTAAAAGTTCATCAAGATTATAATAATCTGGCGCTTCAAATAAATCTGGTTTCATCTAGTTTATTTTATAGTTATCGAGTTTAAATGCAATTTAATTTGCAATAGAACTCAAATTATTTGGAAAACAAAAATAGCGAAAACGTTTACATTGCCCAATTTATAATCTACATTTTAAGGTAAAAATCTTTGGTAAGGTTAATGTAGTCTTCTGTGTATTCGTGTCTTGCAGTTTCTATTGTTAGCTCAGAAGATTTAATAGTACTTTTATTGAATGATAATTCTATTAAACTGCGCTTTAGTTCTCTTTGTGCATTACCTCTTACACGAAGAATAGTATTAACGTGTAAGTTTACTTTTGAAGCTAGTGTAATAAAATGAGCTTCCTCTTTAAATGGAATTATAGTACAAAAACTACCATGTTCTGCTAATAATTTAGAGGCGCTGTCTACTAAATGTTCAAAAGGCATAGCATCTGTAAAACGAGCTAAATCACGCTGTTTATTATCCGTTTTAAAATCTTCAGAATAAAATGGAGGGTTAGAAATTATTAAGTCATACTTATCATCAATTTCTTCTGTAAATTCTGCTAAATCTGCATGATAACAAAACAAACGGTCTCCCCAAGGAGAGGCTTCAAAATTATCAACACACTGTTCGTATGCTAATTCATCTATTTCTAACGCATCTATAATTTCTGCATCACTACGTTGTGCTAACATCAAACCAATAATCCCAGTGCCTGCTCCTATATCTAAAACCGAAAAAGGTTTATTTTTAATAGTAGCCCAAGCTCCAAGTAATACGCCATCTGTTCCAATTTTCATGGCGCATTGGTCTTGGTTAACTTCAAACTGTTTAAACTTAAAAGGCATTTTAGACATAACTATTCTTCTAAATATAAATCGATTAAACCTTCTGGTGTGTTAACAAAAATAGTTTTATTAGTTTTATCTACTTTCGAGATAAATTCGTCATTCATAGGAATTAAAATTTCAATACCATCTCTATCAATTTCAAATAAAGATTGAGCTGTAGAATCATTAACACCAGTAATTGTTCCTACAGTTCCAAAATTCTTATCTTCTACTTTAAAGCCAATAATTTCATGAAAATAAAATTTATCGTCTTCAAGTTCTGGTAAAAAATCAAGAGGCAAATACAGTTCGCATTTCATTAAAGCATCTGCATCTTCTTCGGTATCTACGTCTTCAAATTTTATACGTAGTAACTCAGACTTATGCAATTGAGCACTTTCAATAAAAAAAGGAATTAAAGCTCCTTTTAAGTACACAAAAACAGATTCTAAATCTTTGTATAGTTCAGGTTCATCAGTATCTAATTTGGCTAGTAATTCGCCTTTAAAACTATATTTTTTAACGATTTTGCCTAGAAAAAAACAATCTTGTTTATTCATTTTAATTATTAAAGTTGTGCTTTTTAAAAATATCTTTCAATAAAAAAACTCCGATAATTTATATCGGAGTTTTAAAAGTATAAAAAAATAAATTTCTATTCTTCTTCATTTGAAGCTTCTGTTGCTTCAGCAACTTCTTCTTCAACTACAGGAGCTGCAGCTGCAACTCTTGCTTCGTTTACTGCTTTTTCAGCTTCTAAAGCTTTTGCTTTAGCATCAGCTTCTGCTTTAGCTAAACCATCTTTTTTAGAATCAACTTTACCTGTCTTTTCTTCTAACCAAGCTGTAAATTTAGCTTCAGCTTGCTCTTCAGTTAAAGCACCTTTTCTAACACCACCAGCTAGGTGATTTTTTAGTAAAGCGCCTTTGTAAGATAAAAGATTTTTTGCTGTGTCAGTAGGTTGTGCACCGTTCTGTAACCATTTAACTGCTCCATCAACATCTAAATCGATAGTTGCAGGATTTGTGTTAGGATTGTAAACACCTAATTTCTCTAAGTATTTACCATCTCTTTTAGCTCTAGAATCAGCTGCAACAATCCAATAAAACGGTTTTCCTTTTTTACCGTGTCTTTGTAATCTAATTTTTACTGGCATAAAAAATTAATTTGTGAGGTTCTCGACCTCGGTTATTAATAATGAGGCGCAAAGATAGGTACATTTATTTAAATTTCAAGTTTTTGGCGTTATTATGTGGAATTTATAATTTTTATTCTATTTTTGATTCCTATTAAAAATAACTATTATGAAAAAGTTTATTGTTTTAGTTCTTACCATATTTACTTTTTTGGGTTGTGGTGAGGAGTTAGAATTCAATACCCCTTCTTTTCAGGCAAAAAAAGATGGTAATCTTTGGGAAGCGATTACCTACAGTGCAAACATAGATGCATCTGGAGTTCTTACTATTGTTGGATCAGATAATTTTGAAACAGTAACACTAGTCTCTAATTCTGCAGCTTTGGGACTGCACGATATGGTAAACACTTCGTCATCTGGAGCGCTTTTAGATGTTAACAGTGTGGTTTGGTCTACTAATAATATGCCAGATCCTAGTGTGCAAATTTATCCAGCAGATGGTGTTATAGACATTAAGGAAGTAGATACAGAAGGAGGTACAGTGTCTGGAGAGTTTTATTTTAATGCTTTCAATGCTTCTGGGTTATCCTCAATTAACTTTAATAGAGGATTTTTTCACAAAGTGCAGTTAGTAGGTACACCTACAACTGGAGGTGTTAGTACAGTAAGTTGTGCTCAAGCTACAGCTACCGTTGATGCTACATTTTTAAGTTTTGATGGAACAGCTACTACAGATGCAAATTACGAAACCGTTTGTAATGCATATAAAACAGCTTTGCAAACAAAAATAACTGCATGTGGTGATACCGATGGTAGCATACAAACTACAATAGATGGTTTAACCTGTATGTAGTAGTATAAGTAAAATTTACTTAAATAAAATATAGTAAGCGTAGTCTACAAATTTATAGACTACGCTTTTTTTGTTAAAATTTCTTAAATAAGGTTTTAAAATTCATAAAGTGTGTTAAAATGCTTGACAAAAGGAGTGATATCTATTATACTGTAGTAAGTCGATGTGAAACAATACGCATCAATAAAGAAGGTATTGGAATTTTAAAAATGATAAAAGATTTTATGAAGTACACTGAAGAAATTTCAAACAAATTAAACCAATTATTAATTAAAAACTATGATGCTGAAAAAGGTTATTTAAATGCAATAGATAACGTAGAAGGCGATAGGTTAAAAATGTTTTTTAAAAGAAGAGCAACCGAAAGAAGCGAGTTTGCTAAAGAATTAAGAACAGAAATTTTAAGATATGGAGAAATACCAGAAGACTCAGGAAGTTTTAAAGGTATTGTGCATAGAAACTGGATGAGTTTGAAATCTACTTTCTCTACAAATAATGAAGAAGCTATTTTAGAAGAAGCTATTAGAGGCGAAGAGGCAAGTTTAGAAGAATATAATAATTTAATTACAGAAAAAAACTTACCACCTACAATAGATGCTTTGATTTTAAAACACAGAAACGCTATACAGTCTGCAATTAATACAGCAAAAGTTCATGAAGAACTAGTCTCATAAATTTAGAGATTAAATAATATATAAGCCAATGCGAAAGCATTGGCTTTTTATGTTTAAAACTGTTTATAACTTTCGCCTTTTATAGTAACAATTTTATGTATTTTTATAGGCTAGCTTTAAAATTCTTAAAAACCTCTAAAACAAATATATAAACACAGAGTATGTACTTAATTTTCGATACAGAAACTACTGGATTGCCTAAACGTTGGGATGCGCCAATAACAGATACCGATAATTGGCCACGCTGTATACAGATAGCATGGCAATTGCATGACGAAATGGGACAATGTATAGAAAGTCAAGATTATTTAGTTAAACCAGAAGGTTTTAATATTCCTTATGATGCAGAGAAAATTCATGGTATTTCTACAGAATTAGCAGAAGAACAAGGGGTTTCTCTTGCAGAAGTCTTAGAGAAATTTAATATAGCTTTAAGTAAAACTAAGTTTGTTGTTGGGCAAAATGTAAAGTTCGATTTAAATATTATGGGAGCTGAGTTTTGTAGAGAAAACTTAGCCAATAATTTACAAGAATTACCAGTTTTAGATACCTGTACTGAACATACTGCAAGTTTATGTCAAATTCCTGGAGGTAGAGGCGGAAAGTTTAAGCTACCTACACTTTCTGAATTGCATAAATTTTTATTTGGAGATGGTTTTGCAGAAGCACACAACGCAACGGCAGATGTTGAGGCAACAACACGTTGTTTTTTTGAATTAATAAGAAAAAGGCAATATACAGAAGAACAATTAGATGTCGCCCCAGATTATTTTGATCGTTTTTCAGAAGCAAACCCTCAACCAATTAAATTAATAGGTTTAAAGCACATTAATTTAAAGCGAGAAAGTGCTAAAATTAATGCACGATTACAGAAACAGGAAACGGGTGGTATTACAGACGAAGAAATAAAAGAAAATATAGAAGGTTTACAAAATGTAGATTTTGTGCATTTACATAACCATTCGCAATTTTCTGTACTACAATCTACAATGAGTGTGGGTGATATTATTGATGCTGCAGCAAAACAAAACATGCCAGCAGTAGCATTAACCGATCATGCTAACATGATGGGGGCTTTCCACTTTGTAAATGCAGCAAATAAACATAATAAAGCAGCGAAGGCCAAAATAGAAGAAGCCAAAGCCAAAGGAGAAACAACAACTGTAAAAGAAATAAAACCAATAATTGGTTGTGAGTTTTTTGTTTGCGAAGACCATTTAGACAAAACCAGAAAGGATAATGGTTACCAAATAGTATTACTTGCTAAAAATAAAAACGGCTACCATAACCTAGCCAAATTATCTTCTCATGCCTTTGTAAATGGGTTTTATTATGTACCAAGAATTGATAAAAAGTTAATTCAAGAATATAAAGAAGACCTTATTGTACTTACTGGTAACCTCTACGGAGAAGTCCCTAGTAAAGTTTTAAATATTGGAGAAAACCAAGCAGAGGAAGCATTGCTCTGGTGGAAAGACGTCTTTGGAGATGATTTGTATGTAGAATTAATGAGACACAATCAAGAAGATGAAAATAGAGTAAACCCAACCTTAATAAAACTAGCTAGAAAACACAATGTAAAGTTAATAGCCTCCAACAATACCTATTATGCAAATCAAGATGATGCTAATGCACATGATATTTTGTTATGTGTAAAAGACGGAGAAAAACAAGCAACCCCAATAGGTAGAGGCCGTGGATATCGTTATGGGCTACCAAATAAAGATTATTACTTTAAGTCTTCAGGCCAAATGAAAGAAGCGTTTAAGGATGTTCCAGACGCTATTATAAACATTCAAGAAGTTGTAGACAAAGTAGAAGCTTATCAGTTAGCAAGAGATGTATTATTACCAGCTTTTGATATTCCGGAAGAATTTAGACATGAAGAAGATGAAGTAGATGGTGGGAAACGAGGTGAAAATGCCTTTTTAAGACATTTAACCTACGAAGGTGCAAAGAAGCGATATGGCGAACCATTAACAGAAGACGTTATAGAACGTTTGGATTTCGAGTTAGAAGTTATTGAAAAAACAGGATATCCAGGGTATTTCTTAATTGTTGAGGATTTTATTAGAGAAGCCAGAAACATGGATGTGTCAGTAGGACCAGGGCGTGGTTCTGCAGCAGGATCTGTAGTTGCCTATTGCTTATGGATAACCAATATAGACCCCATGAAGTATAATCTGCTTTTTGAGCGTTTCTTAAATCCAGATCGTGTAAGTATGCCCGATATTGATATCGATTTTGATGATGAAGGCCGAAGCCGTGTTATGGATTACGTAATAGAAAAGTACGGAAGTAATCAGGTGGCTCAAATTATTACCTATGGTACTATGGCTGCAAAATCTTCTATTAGAGATACAGCCAGAGTATTAGATTTGCCATTATTTGATGCCGATAGAATAGCTAAGCTAATCCCTAATATGTCTAAGCTTCGAAAGATTTTTGGAGCAGACGAGAAGGGGTTAAAGAATATGTTTAGAGCAGAAGAATTAGAAAAAGTTAATGAACTTTTAAATATTTCTGAAGGCTCAGATTTACAAGCAGAGACTTTAAACTTAGCAAGGTCTCTGGAAGGTTCTGTAAGGAATACAGGAATTCATGCTTGTGGTGTAATTATTACGCCAGATGATATTACTAAATTCGTACCAGTATCTACAGCAAAAGATTCCGATTTATATGTTACCCAATTTGATAACTCTGTAGTAGAGGATGCAGGACTATTAAAAATGGATTTTTTAGGGCTAAAAACATTAACCCTAATTAAGGATACGGTAAAAATTGTAAAAGCGAAGCATAATATTTTACTAGATCCAGATAGTTTTCCGCTAGATGATGTTAAAACATACGAGTTATTCCAACGAGGAGAAACAGTAGGAGTATTCCAATACGAATCTCCTGGAATGCAAAAACACCTTAAGGATTTAAAACCTACAGTTTTTGATGATTTAATTGCCATGAATGCCTTGTATCGTCCAGGGCCTATGGAATACATTCCTAGTTTTGTTCGTAGAAAGCACGGAGACGAAGATATAGAGTACGATCTCCCGGCAATGGAGGAGTACTTAAAAGAAACGTATGGTATTACCGTATACCAAGAGCAAGTAATGTTACTTTCTCAAAAATTAGCAGACTTTACAAAAGGTGAGGCAGATGTTTTGAGGAAAGCCATGGGTAAAAAGCAAATTGCTGTTCTAGATAAAATGAAACCAAAGTTTATTGAGCAGGCAAGTGCTAATGGGCATGATGCTAAAAAGCTTGAGAAAATTTGGAAAGATTGGGAAGCTTTTGCAAGTTATGCCTTTAACAAATCGCACTCTACATGTTATGCGTGGATTGCGTACCAAACGGCCTATTTAAAGGCGCATTATCCAGCCGAATATATGGCAGCAGTACTCTCTAATAACATGAATGATATCAAACAAGTAACATTCTTTATGGAAGAATGTAAACGTATGAAATTAGACGTATTGGGGCCAGATGTAAATGAATCGTTTTATAAATTCTCTGTAAATCAAGACAACGCTGTACGTTTTGGTATGGGGGCTATTAAAGGAGTAGGTCATGGTGCGGTAATGACTATAGTAGATAATAGAAAAAAAGACGGACACTATAAGTCTATTTTCGATATAGCTAAACGAATAGATTTAAGAGCAGCAAATAAAAAAGCATTCGAGAATTTAGCATTAGCTGGAGGTTTTGATTGTTTTGAAACAACCCATAGAGCACAATATTTTCATAAAGAAGGAGGGGATTTAACCTTTTTAGAAAAAGCAATTAAGTATGGCCATAAGCATCAAGAAAATGAAAATTCTGCTCAAGTAAGTTTATTTGGAGAAGCAAGTAATGTTCAAATAGAAGAACCTCAAGTACCACCATGCGAAACATGGGGTACAATGGAAAAATTGGCTAAAGAACGCGAAGTTGTTGGGATTTATATTTCTGGACATCCACTAGACGATTTTAGAACAGAGATGAATACTTTTTGTAAGGGGACCATTGCTGACTTTTATAACTTAGAGCAAAACGTTAATAAAGATATTACTTTTGGAGGTGTGGTAACAGATGTGCAACATCGTGTTAGTAAGCAAGGAAAAGGGTGGGCTTTATTTACTATAGAAGATTTTACAGACTCTTATGAGTTTCGCATTTTTGGAGAAGATTACTTAAAATTCAGGCACTTTTTAATGCAAAACAACTTTGTGCATGTAAAAACCTTTATTAGAGAAGGTTGGATTAATAAAGATACAGGGAAACGAAGCGATCCTAGAATTCAATTTAATAACTTTCAATTATTACACGACGTTATGGAAAAAAGTGTAAGAAAGTTATCTATACAATTAAATATTAAAGAATTAGAATCGGATAAAATTAAAAGTTTAAAAGAGTTAATAGCGATGCATCCTGGAAGCCATTTACTAAATTTTGTGGTTTACGAAAACAGAGACAAAATAAAACTTGAAATGCCTAGCAGAAAACAAAAGGTTAAAGTATCTCAGGAGTTATTAGATGAATTAGAAGAACAGCAAGTGCTTTACAAATTAAATTAATGGTTAAAATAACAGCATATTCCTTTTTGAGTCTATTAACTATTGTATTTATAAGTTGTAATAGTAGCCCTAAGAAAGTAAATAAAGTAGATGATAAGTATGCGGTTTTTCAAAGTATTTTAGATTCTATTTATAGTAATCATGAAGATGCTGTAGGTATAATGGTGCATATAGAAGCGCCAAATAAAAATATATCTTGGAGTGGTGCTGTTGGTGTTTCTAATAAAAAAACGAAAACTAATTTAGAAAGTGATCAGCCAGTTTTAATAGCAAGTAATACTAAAACCTACGTAGCAGTAAGCGTTTTAAAACTAATTGAACAAGGAGAACTTAAGTTAAACGACCCTATTTTTAAGTACATCTCTAATGCATCAAAAATAATGTTAAGCAAAGAGGGCTACGATGTTTATAGTATTACCATTAAAGATTTATTGTCTCACACAAGCGGTATTTTTGATTATGCAGAAACTGAAGCTTATTTTAATGAAATATTAGCTAACCCAAAAAGAGAATGGAGTAGAATTGAGCAAATAAAGTTTGCAATGGAACATGGTGAGCCATTAGGAGAATCGGGAGAAGTGTTTGCATATTCAGATACAAATTACTTATTACTGACTGAAGTTATTGAGTCTGTTACAAATAAAACGTTTTATAAAGCAATAAGAGAACTCATAGGTTACACTGCATTACATTTAAATAAAACATGGTTTACAACCTTAGAAAGTTATCCTAATAATGTAACCTATGGCATACCAATATGTGTCTTCTGCTAACATAAATAATTATAGTATTAGCCATACATTCGATTTGTACGGAGGAGGAGGTATAGCCTCTACGCCTAAGGATTTAGCTCTTTTTTTTCAAAATGTTTTTAGTAACAAAGTGTTTCAAAATGAAAAAACACTACAACTATTATATACTAAAGCTAACCCTAAAAAAGATATGGAAGGCGATTATTACCTAGGATTAACCTCTGTAGAATATAATAACATTAAAGGTTATGGACATAATGGGTTTTGGGGAACAACGGCATATTATTTCCCCGAATTAAACGCTTCTTTAGCTGTCGTTGTATTAGAGCAAGACCAAAAACACTTAAGAGTAGATTTAAACAAGCTATTAATAAAAACGCTTAAAACGTATTAAGCATTTTTTTTGTTTAAATAATCACCTAAATTATCTAAGGAGTCTGTCCAGAACTGTTCGTAGAATTTTAACCATTTATTTATGTCTTGTAAAGGTTTTGCGTTAGGGAAACAAAAACGTTCACGTCCTTTGTTAGTTATAGTTACTAAACCTGCGTTTTCTAAAGTTTTAATATGCTTTGTGACACCTTGTCTGCTAATGTCGAAGGTGTTTGCTATTTGTGTAATAGATAATGCAGATGTTGCAATAATTAAAGCATGAAAAATGGCACGCCTTTTAGGGTCGGCAATAGCCTTAAAAAGTGTTGTTACTCTATCCTGCATTAACTTCTTTGTTTAAGTAATTTAATAAACCACTAATACAGCCATCCCAGCCGCCACTAAAGCTTTCAAACATTTTTACAGCGGTGTCACCTTCATAATTAGAAATGCCAGAATGTTCTAATTGTAGTTTGGTACCTCCGTTTTTAATAGGAATTAAGTTCCATTTTACAGTAGTTTCAACAGTAGTATTTTCTACAATCCAAGTGTAAATTAAAGTATATGGTGAAGAGGCTTTTACTTCTCCACTTATAGTTAAGCAACCTTTATCTTTACTAGCTGTAAATGTATACTTATAACCATTTTCGGCTTTAAAGTCTGCTTTAATAAACCAAGCAGAAATTTCTTCAGCTTTAGTTATTGCACTCCAAATAGTGTCTATAGGGTGATTAAATACTTTTTCTTTTGTAATAACATCTTTCATGGTGTATGCTTTTTAATTAAAAATACGCAACTTTTTGGTTGCTTATTTAAGTTTATTGATAAGGCAAAACAATAAGACAATAAGTAAAACAAATTGTAAGGGTGTAAGCTTTGGCATTTTTTTTGACTAATATTGCATATTAACGTGAAATAAGAAACACAATTAAATTATAAGTATTATGGCATTAGAAATAACAGATGCAAATTTTGAAGAAATTGTATTAAAGAGTGATAAACCTGTAATGGTAGATTTTTGGGCAGCTTGGTGTGGACCATGTAGAATGGTTGGACCAATTATAGACCAAATTAGTGAGGAGTATGAAGGAAAAGCAGTTGTAGGTAAAATAGATATTGATGCTAACCAGGAGTTTACAGCAAAATTTGGTGTAAGAAACATTCCTACAGTTTTAGTATTTCAAAACGGAGAAGTGGTTGGGCGTCAAGTAGGAGTAGCGCCTAAAAACGCATATGCAGAAGCTATAGACTCGCTTTTATAATATAAATTCACAAAGAATTGATAAAAGGTTTGCCAATACGGCAAACCTTTTTTAGTTTAGGCTAATAATAAGGGGCTTACTCTTAATGCAAAGATGCGAGTATGAATTTACAAGAAGAACTTAATAAAGCTGGAGGATTTAAAAACCTAGAACATTTGGCCAAACAAGTTGTAGAGGGTTTCATTTCTGGAATGCATAAAAGTCCATTTCATGGCTTTTCGGCAGAATTTGCGGAACATAAAATTTATAATCAAGGAGAGAGTACACGTCATATAGATTGGAAGCTTTTTGCAAAAACAGATAAACTATATACTAAGCGTTACGATGATGAAACTAATTTACGTTGTCATATCATTTTAGATAATAGTAGCTCTATGCATTATCCCGAATTGAATACATCATTCTCTATAGACAATTTAAATAAAATTGGGTTTTCTGCTTTAGCCAGTGCAGCCTTAATGCATATATTAAAAAAACAACGAGATGCAGTTGGTTTAAGTATATATAGTAATGCTTATGATTTTTATGCTTCAGAGAAGGGGAGCGAACGTCATCATCAAATGTTACTAGCGCAATTAAGTAATGCGGTACTATCTAAGCCAGTAAATAAGCAAACAGAAACTTACAAGTACTTGCATCAAATAGCAGAGAAGATACATAGACGCTCTCTTATTTTTGTGTTTACAGATATGTTTCAAACCACAACAGATGAAGATAAACTATTTGAAGCCCTTAGACATTTAAAACATAACAAGCATGAAGTGGTTTTATTTCATGTTTTCGATAAAAATAAAGAGCTTACTTTCGACTTTGATAATAAACCAAAACGATTTGTAGATGTAGAAACTGGTGCGTTTATTAATTTATATTCAGATTCTGTAAAAGAAAATTACGAATCATTAGTGAGCAATTATTTCGAGAATTTACGCATAAAATGTGGTCAAAATAGGATTAAATACGTTGAGGCTGATGTAAATAGAAGTTTTGATGCCGTTTTAACGGCATATATGATAGAACGGCAAAAATTTATTTAGTAAAAAATTTTTAAAAAAAATTAAAAAAACGCTTGCGATATTAAAAAAGGAGTGTATATTTGCACTCGCAATAAGCAACGGTCTGGTAGTTCAGTTGGTTAGAATATCTGCCTGTCACGCAGGGGGTCGCGGGTTCGAGTCCCGTCCAGACCGCTAAATTGCTAAAAAGCTCCAAGAGATTGGAGCTTTTTTTGGCAAATAATTTTAGTTGTGTTGTTTTGACAGATGTAGTAGTCTGTCAATGGTTTAAGTAGTTAAACCGATGGAAAGCTTTCCTTTTTTCTTTTAATAGAAAATCGGGATGCTTTTTTATTTTATATACTATTCAAGGATCAAGACAAAAAGTTGTGAGATTTTAAATAGACAAAATCCGTAAAAAAATTACGGATTTAATGTTGTTGTAAAAAAAAGATACTGCTTATATTGCAATTGATAAAACTTTATAAGTAATATCATCTAAAATACATCTGCTTTATTCATAGAATAATAAAGTGAGACTTTACCTATCCTTATTGGTGAAGTTAATAACTCTTTTATATCTTAAATTAGATTTCCTTTTTTAAGACACTATTAAAGGGTAATTTCTTGTTTTTATTAACTTTAAATTACCAACATTATGAAAAAAGTAGTATTAGGAATCATTTTTTTAATCGCATTATCTGCAACTTTTACAAGCTGTGAAGCAGAATCAATAACAACCGATGAATACCAAACAGACAAAAACTCCAACGGCACAATCGAAAACCCAGAAGGTAATCAAGACGAAGAGGACGACGACATATATTAAAAAAGTGTTTATAATAGGAGCTGTGATTATTGGCACGATTACAGCTCTCTCTCAACTTTTTGCAGATGCATTCCCTGAAGATATTAGTATTGCAAGAAGTAAACTTTCACATTCAAAAAAGATAAGATATGAAAAAGGCTTAGAAGCTATCGCTCTACTAGAAAAGATTAATGAATCAGAAAGGTTGCCAAAAAGTCTATTTATAGAGTCTAAAAATATAATATTAGAATATAATGAATACAAAAAGAAAACTATAAATAATGCCTCCAATCTTAAAAAAATTAAAAACTCTCATAAAATAAATGGTTTTCCTAACTTAAATTCTTTTTTAGATGGTATAGGTATGCCCGTTTTAGTATTTGTTATCGCGATTATATTTTTCCTTTTATATGTTTATCGCAAGGTCATTAATTTTAATGAAATAAGTAAATCTTTTCTTTTTGTGTCTTTACTATGTTTTTTTAGTTCGTCTGTATATTTAATATGGGCATTGTCTCCAAAATTAGAAATTAATAAAGCAATTTACATTAGCGGTCTTATTTGTTCTTCTATTGTAGCAGTACTCTTTTTGATTAAATTTTTAAAGTATATATTTAATAGTGACAAAGAATATAAGCTACAAAAAGCAATCACTGCTATTTCTAGGTTTGCTTTTATAGATGTTAAAAAACATCTAAAAGAAGACAACGAAACAAAAGAAGCTTATAGAAAAGAAAAGTTAGAAGCATTAAAAAAGGGGATGTAAAAAGGGAATGGGAGACGACTTTACAAAGCACTACAAAACTATTTTACCAGACGATGTATTAAGCGAATTATTGAAAGATATAAAAGTTTTAGTTGTAGAAGATCATCCTATTGTACAGGAGCAATTGGTTAAAGCATTACAAATAGTAGAAAAAAAGTATTCTCAATATTGTTTTCTTATAGATACAGCTAAAGATATAGAGGAAGCTTATAATAAAATATCTCTTACCCTAAAAAATAAAGCAGAACAATATGGTTTAATTTTATTAGATATAAAACTCCCTGAATATAAGGCGCAAAATATGTTGTCGGGAGAAGACTTAGGTAAATGGATAAAAATCAAAGTAAAGCCTAATCCTAGTATTATTGTTACAACTTCTTATACAGATGGGTATAGAATTCTAAATATTGTAAAAACTATAGACCCAGATGGACTTATTGTTAAATCTAATATTACTAATAATACACTTATTGAAGCGATACATCAATCTTTAATAGACCCTCCTTATTATTCTTCTACCGTTAATAAAAAAATAAGAAACGAAGTTGCCTCAAACAAAGGACTAGACGATTTAGATCGTAAAATATTACACTTAATAGCTAATGGAGCAAATATGAAAGATTTGGTAGAACTACTACCAAAATCTAAAAGCACCATAGAAAAACGTAAAAAGAAATTAATGGACTTTTTTAATGTAAAAAGCTATAGCAATTTTGATTTAATAACTATTGCTAAAGAAAAAAACTATCTGTAATTACTATTTATCTGTTACCAAAAAATCCGTAAAACAAATACGGATTTAACTTATCCCTAATTATTGCTTTTAATATAGTTTTGTATTCTAGATGTTATGGCTATTATGAAACAAACCAAATAGATAAAAAAAACTCTCTTAAAAAAGAAGTTTCCTTAATATTTTCCCTCATAAAAGAGGGGTTTATTTTTTTGATTGCAGACTACATAACTACAAATCACTATTAATCTAAAAAAATAAATGAGTATTGTGACTATAGAAATAGACCCATTACAAATTATAATAGCTAGCGAAGATGCACAGTATAAAAAAAACCTAGAATGTTACTTTAACAACTATTACCCTTTTGTAGATGTATTTTTAGTAAAAACCACTACAGAAGCACTAGCATATTTTAACGATAAGCCACCCTTTAAGTTTTTAATACGTAAACCTGAAATCCCTTTAAGTAAAGCCGATTTAAAAAACTGTAAAGCTACAGAGATACGAGATGTTAATTTAAGGCTAGTAGTGTTTCAAAACCAACATAAAAAAGCTGTAAAGACTATAAATAAAAAAACAATACGCTATTTAAAACAAGAGAAGCACCTATTTATAGGCATATCTACATTTGCTGTGTTAGGTATGCTAGAACATAAAGGTTTAAAACATCGCTTTTATAAGTTTTTGGCGCATGCCTCTAGCGTATTGTTTTTAAAGCCTAATTAATAATAAAGGTACACGTATTGAAACGGTGGTTTTACTAAATACCACTTTAATAACGCTAACTAATACAATAATTTTAAAGAAACTAAAACATGAAAAAATAGAACCATCCTTACCCTTTAGAGCATTGTTTTACAAGGTAAAGCTACTCGCAGATTATTTTAAGTGTTTATGTGCTAGGTTGATGAATAAAACATAAATAATTAAAATTTAAAAACATGACATTTTTAAAACATATAAAACGAGTAGCGTTTTGTGCATCTATAGCTTTTTTAGCCTTTAACTGCCAAAAAGAAGACGATACTTTACAAGTACAACAAACAGCATTAAAAAGTAATGTTAACATTTCTAGGCTTAACACTAAAGCC
>NZ_JBSHNT010000152.1:0-84081 GCF_053601615.1 Pontimicrobium sp. MEBiC06410 | reverse complement strand
ACGTGGAACATCTATGGCTTAGCTGGACAAGCAGATGCTATTATTTATATCTTTGACCGTTATGGCAAGCTATTAAAACAACTAAGCCCTTCTGGAAGTGGATGGAATGGTACCTATAATGGCAACCCAATGCCTAATAGCACCTATTGGTTTACTGTACAATACAGAGAACCGAGCACTAATGAAGTGAAAACTTTTAAGGCCCATTTTGCGCTGAAACGATAAAACCGACTTTAACACTTTTTCTATAAAAAATACTGAATCCTTAATTATCTTTGCAGACTAATTGCAATTAATGAGGGGTTCAGTTTTCTTTTTTTTAGTATTCTTTTTTTCTATAGGTTATTCTCAGAATATTTCTGTGGATAGTCAGACGTATACACCTCAACAACTTATTGAAGATATTTTAATAGATAGTAACTGTATTACAAATGTACAGGTTACAAATACCGTTGGAGGAAATTTTAATGGAACAGACCAAAGTTATGGCTTTTTTGATGCTACAGGCACCAATTTTCCTTTTCAAAATGGTATTGTTTTAAGTACAGGTAGATTAACCAATGTACAAGGTCCTAATACTAGTTTAAGTGATGATGATGCTCCTAATTGGATAGGCGATGCTGATTTAGAATTAGCACTTCAAGAAACAAACACAACAAATGCCACCATTTTAGAATTCGATTTTACTTCTATTGCTAGTCAAATTAGTTTCAGGTATTTGTTTGCTTCAGAAGAATATCAAGAAGGAGACCCAAACACTTGTCAATTTTCAGATTTATTTGGTTTTCTCATTCGTCCTATTGGTAATACAGATTACGAAAATATAGCTTTAGTTCCAGGTACTAATACACCTGTAAAAGTAACGACTGTACATCCTGAAATCCCAAATGGATGTGAGGCAGAAAACGAAATCTATTTTGAGAGTTTTAATGGCGATGTTTCTCCAATAAACTTCAACGGTCAAACTAAAGTGCTTACAGCAACTGCTACCATTATACCAAATCAGCAATATCATGTTAAGTTAGTTATTGCAGACGAACAAAATTTTCGTTTCGACTCTGCTGTGTTTTTAGAAGCTGGTAGTTTTGAACTCACTACAGATTTAGGCCCAGATAGATTATTAGCAAACAACAATGCTGCTTGTGAAAATGAAACTATAACATTAGATGCCTCGCAAGCGGGGATGAATAGTTATAAATGGTTTAAAGATTCTGTAGAGTTAACAACAGAAACTAATGCCATGTTTTTAGTTACAGATGCTGGAACTTATAATGTAGAAGTAACATTAGATAATGGTTGTATTTCATACGGAGAAATCATTATCGAGTATGCCCAAAACCCAATAGTATCTAATACCACATTAATTGGTTGCGATACGGATATGGATGGTTTAACAACTTATAATTTATTAAATACTACAGAAGCAATTACAAATAATGATGATACTTTAATTGTTCTTGATTTTTATACATCGTTAAATAATGCAGAGCAAAACATTAATGCAATTACTGATCCTAATGCTTATAATAATACTAGTGCTATGGAAATTGTATATGCTACGGTTAGAAGCCAAGCAACAAACTGTAGTGCTATTGCAGAAATAACTTTAGATATTTCATCAAATACGTTAACATTAGATCCTGTTAATGTTTGCGACGATGGGGATATAGATGGTATTGGGCGTTTCTTTTTAGATACTATTCGTAATAGTATAATCCCTTTAGTTCCTAATAATGCAAACATTAGCTTTTTCACTAACCTAGATGATGCTTTTTCAGAGACTAACAGTATTGATGGAAACTACACTAATAGCACCCCAAATACAGAAATTATTTATGTAAAAGTAACCACAGATACTAATCAATGCTATGCTATTAGTCCTCTAACTCTTAATGTATTACCAAGCCCAGATTTAGAACCCGATGCTTCTGTTTTGTATTGTTTAAATACATTTCCACAAACATTAACTTTATCTGCTGGGGTAATAGATGGTGCTGCTTCAAGTTATTCTTATCAATGGCTTTATAATTCTAATGATTTAAATATAAACGCTAGTTTTATAGATATTAATGCAATAGGAACGTATCAAGTTACAGTAACGCATCCTAATGGTTGTTCTAACACAAGAACAATTACAGTAAACGCTTCTAACATTCCTACTATAGATTCTTTAGATTTTACAGAACTTACTGCTAACAATACCGCTACGATTACGGTTTCTGGCGTAGGAGATTATGAGTTTTCCATAGATAATGAATTTGGACCATATCAAGACCAAAATATTTTTGAAAACCTTGCTCCTGGTGTACATACCATATATGTTAGAGATAGAAATGGTTGTGGTAGCACTTCAATTACATTTTCTATTTTAGGATTCCCACAATATTTCACTCCAAATGGAGATGGTGTGCATGATACTTGGAAGCCTTATGGTACAAGCTCTCAATTTAATTCTAGATTAAAAATTAATATTTTTAATAGATACGGAAAATTAATTAGAAGTATTAACCCTGTTTTAGGATGGAATGGAACACTTAATGGAAAGCTCCTCCCTAGTGATGATTATTGGTTTGTTCTTACTAAAGCCAATGGTAAACAATACAGAGGTCATTTCGCTTTAATTCGTTAACTTTCTATTTTTAGAAATAGGTTCTTTTTTACTTAATTTTGTAAAACTTAGTTTAGAAGTGTTATCTTACTTCTGTTCATAACACAAAATCATATTTAATATACAGAAGACCATAATAATAGTCAATGAAATTCAAAATTGAATCAGAATTTAGTCCAACGGGAGATCAACCTAATGCTATAAAGCAACTTGTTGAAGGGATTAATAGTAATGAAAAATACCAAACACTATTGGGTGTAACTGGTTCGGGAAAAACGTTTACGGTGGCTAATACTATTGAAGCTGTACAACGCCCTACGTTAGTATTAGCTCATAATAAAACATTAGCAGCTCAATTATACTCAGAATTTAAACAGTTTTTTCCTAATAATGCTGTAGAATACTTTGTTTCTTATTATGATTATTACCAACCTGAGGCTTACATTCCTACTTCTGGAACTTATATAGAAAAAGATTTATCTATAAACGAAGAGATAGAAAAAATGCGTTTAAGCACGACCTCTTCTCTACTCTCTGGGCGTAGAGATGTTATTGTTGTTGCTTCTGTATCTTGCTTATATGGTATAGGAAATCCTGTAGAATTTCAAAAAAATGTAATTACACTAACACGAGACCAAGAAATTTCCAGAACAGATTTACTGCATAATTTGGTACAAAGTTTATACTCTCGTACCGAAGCCGACTTTAAGCATGGAAATTTTAGAATTAAAGGTGATACTGTAGATGTTTTTCCTAGTTATGCAGATGATGCTTTTAGAATTCACTTTTTTGGTGATGAAATTGAAGAGATTGAAGCCTTTAACATTCAAACAAATGAAGTTGTAGAAAAATATGATCGTTTAACAATTTATCCTGCAAACATGTTTGTAACATCACCAGATGTTTTACAAAATGCAATACGAAGTATTCAAGACGACTTAGTTACACAACATGATTATTTTAAAGAAATTGGTAAACACTTAGAAGCTAAACGCTTAAAGGAACGCACCGAATTCGATTTAGAAATGATTAGGGAATTAGGCTATTGTTCTGGTATTGAAAATTATTCTCGTTATCTTGATGGGAGGCTTCCTGGTACGAGACCATTCTGTTTATTAGATTATTTTCCAGACGATTTTTTAATGGTGGTAGACGAGAGTCACGTAACCATTTCGCAAGTTCATGCCATGTATGGAGGTGATAGAAGTAGAAAAGAAAATTTAGTGGAATATGGTTTTAGGTTACCTGCTGCTATGGATAACAGGCCTTTAAAGTTTGAAGAGTTCGAAATGCTTCAAAACCAAGTAATATATGTTAGCGCAACGCCTGCTGATTACGAATTGCAAAAAACGGGAGGGGTTTATGTTGAACAGATTATAAGACCTACTGGTTTATTAGACCCTATTATAGAAGTTCGCCCTAGTTTAAACCAAATAGATGATTTAATTGAAGAAATACAACAACGTACAGAAAAAGACGAACGTACTTTAGTTACTACTTTAACCAAACGTATGGCCGAAGAATTAACAAAATACTTAACGCGAATAAATATACGGGTTCGTTATATACACAGTGATGTGGATACGCTTGAACGTGTTGAGATTATGCAGGATTTACGTAAAGGTTTATTTGATGTTTTAGTGGGTGTAAACTTGCTTCGTGAAGGTTTAGATTTACCTGAAGTGTCCTTAGTTGCTATATTAGATGCCGATAAAGAAGGTTTTTTAAGGTCTACCCGCTCGTTAACACAAACTGTTGGTAGAGCTGCAAGAAACTTGAATGGTAAAGCTATTATGTATGCTGATAAGATTACTAAAAGTATGCAAAAAACTATAGATGAAACCGAATATAGGCGTAGTAAGCAAATTGCATACAATACAGCTAACAATATTACACCAAAGGCTCTAAACAAAAGTTTAGACAGTGTGCTTTCTAAAAACTCTGTTAGTACTTATAGTTATGAATTAGAGGCTGCAAAAGCTGCAGAACCTGAAAGTGAGTATTTAACAAAACCAGAGTTAGAGAAAAAAATTAGAGAAACACGTAAACTTATGGAGCAAGCTGCAAAAGCACTAGATTTTATAATTGCTGCTCAATTACGTGATGAAATAAAGGCTTATCAAGAAAAATTAGAAGCATTAAAAGTGTAATTTGTATAAAAGCTTTATAGAGCATTCAACACGAAGCTTATTTATAGTGTAAAATATATTCTATACTTAGTAACTTCTTCTATAGCTCTAAAATACTAGTTAATTATACTGTACTTTAAATATATCTATTAACAAATCGGTAGGCACAATATGTGCAGGAAACTCTTCCATTAAATGCAACACTCTAGTAATAGACTCATGGTTTAATCCCATTCTTAAACCAAAATTATAGAGTTTAACTAATTGTTTTTGTGTATTTTCCTTATCAACAGTCATTAACACAACTAACCTATGAAATTGTAATATGCGTTCGCTATGTGCATTTAAGTGTTTATAATTTATAGGATTTTCTACCAAATAATTAAAGTCTTTTAACGGCACCTCTAACTGTTCAGCAACTATTTTTAAAAAATTATATTCTGCTCGTTTTTCTTCAACATCATGTTTTGACAAGGCAATCATCTCCGACAACAAACTTAGTTTTTCAACTCTACTCATAATATTTACAACCTAGTTTTTAGCACGTTGTAAAATTACAAACAATCTCTACATAATAATCGCATAAAGATGTATCTTGTCGAAAAATGGGTTGTTTTATATCGTGTTTTTAAGACATTTTAACACAAAACCGATTTTATATTTCAACAAAACCAACAATAAAACACTGAATAACAAACAAATAAACATGACAAACAACGATATATTTAAAAAGCTGAGAGTTGCACACCAACTTCGTGATGATGATATTGTTAAGATTTTAGAACTCGTAGATTTTAGAATTTCTAAAAGCGAATTAGGTGCTTTTTTTAGACGAGAAGATCACCCTAAATATATGGAATGTGGCGACCAAATTTTACGTAATTTTTTAAACGGATTAATTATTCATTTACGTGGCCCAATGCCTCCAAAACAAAATAAACCAAAGCCTAAAAAAAAGAGTAACGATTAATGTTACTCTTTTTTTATAAGCTATAATTATTCTTCTATTTTAGTTTATTAATGTAAAAGCACGTAGATATACGTATAGGATATCTCTATAAAATATTAGATATTGTTGCAAATTAAATTTGTTAAATAACATTAAAACGATATGCTACACTGTAGCCTGTATGGTTTTACTCAAAAAAAAATAATTAAATCAATGAATGATACTGCTATTAACATTAAGGCTTTAGTTAAATCCCTACTTCAAAAAAACCTAAGCTCTACAAAGGCAGAAAGTATACTAAATGAAATTCATAAACATTTTCAAGACGCTACCGAAGTTTCTGGTTTCGATTCTAAAATAGAACACCTAGCTGCTGTATCTACAGCTAAAGGTAAAGCCTTAGGGCTTAATCATGCCGCGCAATGTTTACTAGATTATAAACGAACTGTAGCATTTTTAAAGGCTATGGTTTCTGCTATTAAAGACAAACAGGCTAAATATCCTAACGAATTAATAACCATATTCTATGCTGGTTGCGGCCCTTATGCGCCTTTTGTAAATTTAATAGCGCCTTTATTTGGTACAGACGAAGTACAATTTTCAATATTAGAAATTAACGAAAATTCATTGAATTCTGCTAAAAAACTAATAGAAGCTTTAGAGTTAACCCATTACGTAAATGAATATTACTTAGCAGATGCCGTAACATTTAAAGTTCCTAAAGCAGAAACATATCATATTCTTTTTAGCGAAACTTTAGATGCCTTATTATATCGCGAATGTTATGTGCCTATTCTATTTAACATGTTACCTCAATTTAGAGAAGATGTTACACTTATTCCAGAAAATGTTATTGTTAATGTAAGTTTATTAACAGATTCAACAAAAAC
Organism: Pontimicrobium sp. MEBiC06410; assembly: GCF_053601615.1. Lineage (NCBI taxonomy): Bacteria > Pseudomonadati > Bacteroidota > Flavobacteriia > Flavobacteriales > Flavobacteriaceae > Pontimicrobium > Pontimicrobium sp. MEBiC06410. The sequence goes on along the minus strand of NZ_JBSHNT010000152.1, from coordinate 77,505 downwards.
CTCTAGTTATACTGAGCATAAACTATGTGATGTTGTTGATGCTCGCAAAGCAGTAAAGTCGCATATAGGTGAGGACATTCCTTCTCAATTAGAGGATATAAAAATAGATTTAGAACCTTTAGGAATGGAACAGTATTTATTTATGCTGTTAGACACTAAAGTTCATGTTTATAATGATATTTGGTTAAATAGAAACGAGTCGTCATTAACACTACCTCTAGAAATGCAATTATCTCAGCCCTTTCATAAAAAAGAAATAACATTTACTTACCACATGGAGCCTGAAATAGAGTTAAAATGTGTTTTAAAATAATTATAATCCCTTTTAGTATTTACCTTTTATTGGGTATTTTAAGACACTATGTACTAAGTATATTTGTACTATAAGAACTACATATTAATAAATAATAACTAAACAAATTATGAAAACTATACTTAGCTCCATTTTCTTTTTATGCACTTTATTTTCTTTTTCTCAAGTTAGTATTACAGGCAACTGGACAACCAACCCTAATTTTCCTAATGCAAAAATTATTGTAGGTAATTTAGACGGTAGTTACTTATTTAATGTAAACAGCACATCTGTTAACAATCCAGATAAGGAGGTTCTTGTATATCGTGAAGGTAAGAGTACCGTTAAATTAACTGAAGGTTCTAATGCTATTATGAGTTGTAATACTACAACAAGAATTAATTATAATAATAACGATACGCTTCCTGTTAGTGGAAAATGGATGGTTTTTGATTTAGAAAAAAATGTAAAAGGCATCCCAGCACAATGGAACATTGGCTCTATAGGAAACAAAACATCTACTACTGTTTTAGATGCAGATGTAGAGTTCTTTTTCACTTTAAATATAGGGCAAAATACTGGTTGTAATAATGCTGTTTTAAATGTGAAAATTGACAATACTTTAATTACCATTGATGGTACAACAAATGCTTTTCCTTTTATTCAAGGCAATACTTTTGTAGGTTACGGAAAAAAGGTTGAAGTTAGCCTTGTAAGTGGAACTTGCCCAAACTTAAAAATGGTTAATGGGAGTATTACTATTTATGAATAAATGATTATAGAAAAGACTATCGTATTTTTATTAATAAGGAAACAAAAAGATATAATAACACTCTCAAGATTAAAACAAATAAAAAAGAGCAACAGTTAATGTTGCTCTTTTGGTGTCTATATAAATTTACCGAATTGTTTTGCTTATCAAAACATGTAACGTCGCTACTACTTATACAGACAAAACCAAATCTACTTTTAAAACTTCACTCATTACAGAGTGTTTAAGTATGTACTAGTTTTCTACTATAAGTCTTACAGCTACTTTATACTTTTTATTAGTACTCAGTTTAATTGCTAACTCATTATAGTTTAATCTCGTTTTTATGTAGTTCTCTAATTGTGTACTTTCTGTATCTACTGTTAGTACTACAATTTCATTTTCGGCATTAAGCATAAAGGTTACCTCTGCCAATAAATCTTTTTTAATTTCAAATCCTGGCTTGCTTAATAACACTCCTATTGCTTTGCTAATAGATGTTGTTCCTTCTTTCTCTGCTGGGTTAGTGTTTGCCATACTTAAATTTGTAAATGTAATGGCTAATACAAACATTAATACTTTTACTGTTTTCATTTTTTTTGTGTTTTATCTTTTTCTTTTTATTATTAATTAGCGTAATTATTTTTATGTTTTGCTGCTAATTATTTACATGACAAAATTAGGCACAAAAAAAGAGTAGCGTGTTACACTACTCTTACCAAAACTGTATGTAATCGTTACTTTAAAGTAAACTAAATGTGAAGCTATTTAAGCTAATGTAATAGGGCTGTTTTATGTTATTTTTTTAACGGATTTATTGTTATATTCTTTAGTAAACTAAAATCTAATTACTAAAATAACATCGATTAATTATGAGCATAAAAGCGAAGATTTTAATAATTAATCTTCACTTTTATATTAATAATTTATTTTCCTGCAATAAAAACCGATTTCGGTGCTTCTCTTCCAATAAAAATATATTCCTCTTTTTTTAAATCCTGATGATCTTTACCATATAATTCTTGAGCACGTACTTTATATACAGTCTCAAAACCTTGAAATACTTCAGCTAAATTCGTTAAATAATTTTTAAAATTATCTTCATCATTATACTCTACTCGTATTAAATAGGCTGTAGATTGTCTTGTTATATGACTTTTTACAAAATTATAAACAGCTTCTCTAATATTTTTATCTTCGCTTACATTTACCTTAAGGTATTCAATACCATCAAGTGTAGCAACTGTTCCATTATGCGTTGCATTACTTAAATCTGGTTTTACGGGGATAGAATCGTCATGAGAAGGTTTAGCCCAATGCATTGGAGGCACTATAAATGGTTGAATCATTTGTTTTCCAGAGTCTGTCTCTCCATTATATAACACTTTCCTTCTATCTATTCTTCTCAACTCAGCTTGTACTTCACTTAGCTTTCTCATGTTCTGATTTCCATCTATTTTAAATCTTACTGTAAAATGTCGTCCCATACCAGCTTCTGTAAGAATAGGTTCAATATCTTTAATATCAATAGTTTTTCCATCTACCGATATTATATTATTTGATATGGAAAACACAAGTTCTGCTTGCCTTCTCATTTGTTCTTTTAATTCTTTAGGTATATTCTTATTATTATTGGCCATTAATTTTTTTAGCTCCTCAGGAATATTATCTGTTTTTTCAGAATTACATTGAAATAGTATTAGACTAAATAATACTGTACATATTACTGTTAACCCCATTTTTATTTTACTACTAAATCCAGATTTATTGTTTGTCATCATGATTATTCTTTTTTTTATAAATGATAAATTAAAATTGTGTACCAACCCGTATGAGTTGTTGCTGACTAACTCTCTTAAAAGTAAGGTCTGGTACGCTACTAAGGAATAACCCGTATTAATTATTTTTTGATCTACTATATATTCATGTGTTGTTTTTAAAGATTTAATAAGCTTCCAAATTAGTGGGTTAAACCACAGAAATGTAGCAATAAGTTGTACAAAAATTAAGTCTATAGAATGGCGTTGTTCTATGTGTACTTTCTCATGGGCGATAATTTGATTTATTTCGGCAGTCTTCATTTTTTCTCTATAAATGAAAGCATAACCAAAAAACGAAAATGAAGCAGACGGATCTGGTATATTTACCACCATTACACCATTAATTTTAGTTTTAGGGTATATAGAAATCATCCGTTTTAATCGGCTTAACGTCCATAATAACTTAGACAAACAAACTAAAACACCTAAAATATATACTCCCAGTAAAATCATTATTACAATAGTTTCCCAGTCTACAGGGCTATTTTCCTTTTTATTAGAAACAACTGGTGCTTCCACAGGTGTTGAATTATTAAAAGCCTGAGATTCCCAGGTTTCCATAGCCTCGTAATAAGACATTCTAAAATCGTTAAACTCTTCAATAGAATTATCCACTGCCGCTATTTTACCTTTATTAAAATCGAAACTCATAAAAGGTAATAACAATGAAAACAAGACCACACTTAGAAGGTAAAAACGATTAAAATTAAAGAACGTTTCTTTTTTTAAGAAGACTTCATACAGTAAATAGAATGCAATAAGCACAGCACTAGACTCTAGTAAATAAATTGCAAACTTTATCATTCTTTTTTGTCTTTTAATGCTTCTAACATACGCATAGCTTCGTCCAATTCGCTCTTTTTCAACTGTTTGCTTTCTGTAAAAAAGCTAACCACTTGAGATAGCGAGTTATTATAATAATCGGTAACTAAACGCTTCATTTGCCCTTTACTGTAGTCTTCTTTACTAATTAATGGATAATATTGGTGAGACTTACCATACGCTTTATAGCCTATAATTTCTTTTTGTACCAATACCCTCACAATTGTTGAGACTGAATTATAAGGAGGCTTTGGATTAGGATATTCTTCAATTATATCTTTAATGAATCCTTTTTCTATATCCCAAAGAATCTTCATAATCTTCTCTTCTACCTTAGTTAGTGTTACCATTACTTTATGAGTTTTATTAATCAGCAATACAAACATATAACTTAATCTTAAGTTATACAACTTATTTATAAGTTAATAAACTTAAAACTAAGTTGAATGTAATTATTTAGAAGTAAACGAAATTAAAATTCAGCACAAAAAAAGAGCAGTATAAAAATACTGCTCTCTTGTCTATTATGGTAAAGTAAGTTAGCTTACGCTAAAACTTCTTGTACTTTATCTGCTGCTTCTTGGAATTCTGTAGCACTCATAACATCTAGTCCAGAACTGTCTATTAATTCTTTAGCAATGTCTGCGTTAGTCCCTTGTAAACGTACAATAATTGGCACTTTAATTGCATCTCCCATATTTTTATATGCATCTACTACACCTTGTGCCACACGGTCACAACGTACAATACCACCAAATATGTTAATTAAGATTGCTTTTACTGCTGGATCTTTTAATATAATTCTAAATGCCGCTTCTACACGTGCTGCATCTGCAGTACCACCAACATCTAAAAAGTTAGCTGGCTCTCCACCAGCTTGCTTAATTAAATCCATAGTTGCCATTGCTAAACCAGCACCGTTAACCATACACCCAACGTTTCCGTCTAAGTCTACATAGTTTAAGCCTAAAGCTCCTGCTTCTACTTCAATTGGGCTTTCTTCACGTAAATCACGTAATTCAGCTAAATCTTTGTGTCTGTATAATGCGTTATCGTCTATAGTTACTTTAGCATCTACAGCCATTATTTTGTTATCACTTGTTTTTAAAACTGGGTTAATTTCAAATAATGAAGAATCTGATTCTACGTAAGCTTTATATAAAGACGTTACAAACTTTGTCATTTCTTTAAAAGCTAAACCAGATAATCCTAAGTTAAAGGCTACTTTTCTAGCTTGGAAAGGTAAAATTCCTGTTGCTGGGTCTATTTCTTCTGTAAATATTAAATGTGGTGTTTCTTCAGCAACTGTTTCAATATCCATTCCACCTTCTGTAGAATACATAATCATGTTACGTCCGTTAGCACGATTTAATAATACAGACATGTAAAATTCACTCGTTTCAGTTTCTCCTGGATAGTATACATCTTCTGCTACTAATACTTGGTGTACACGTTTACCTTCTGCAGAAGTTTGAGGTGTTACTAAATCCATCCCGATGATTTGTCCAGCTATAGACTTTACTTCGTCTAAATTTTTAGCTAGTTTTACTCCACCACCTTTTCCACGACCACCAGCGTGAACTTGTGCTTTTATAACGTGCCAACCTGTACCAGTATCTTCAGTTAATTTTTTTGCTGCTTCTACTGCTTCGTCAGCATTTTGTGCAACAATACCACGTTGAATACGTACGCCAAAGCTGCTTAATAATTCTTTTCCTTGATATTCGTGTAAATTCATCTTATTAAAAGTAAAATTTTAGAGTGACAAAAGTAAATAATCACAATTACTTACCCTAATATTTAATTATGAAAATTAGTTATAGAATTTTACATTGTTAAATAATTAACAACTTGTTTAAAATATGTAATAATATGTTTAAAAAATTTTTATAAGCGGCTAATAAAATACCTTTGAAAAAAAATTAAAGTTATGCAACAGCATCATTTACTAAAAATTGCAAAAGACTACGGGAGCCCTCTTTATGTTTATAATACAGAAACTATAGCTGCGCAATACAAACGCTTAACTGCTGCTTTTAGTAAAGTAAAAAAGGTAAAAATACATTATGCTGTTAAAGCGCTATCTAACCTTTCTGTTTTAAAGTACATACATTCACTTGGTGCGGGTTTAGATACCGTTTCTATACAGGAGGTTCAATTAGGCCTAGCTGCTGGTGTTTCGGCTAAACATATAATGTTTACGCCTAATGGCGTCTCTTTAGAGGAAATAGAAACTGTTGCCAAATTAGGTGTACAGGTTAACATTGATAACCTGTCTATACTAGAACAGTTTGGTACTCGAAATCCAGATATACCGGTCTGTATTCGTATTAACCCGCATGTAATGGCCGGCGGAAATACTAATATTTCGGTAGGACATATAGATAGTAAATTTGGAATCTCTATTCATCAAATCCCACATATTTTACGTATTGTAGAAAATACTAATATGACTATTAATGGCATACATATGCATACGGGTAGTGATATTTTAGATATTGATGTGTTTTTATATGCTAGTGAAATCCTTTTTGATACTGCCAAGCATTTTGAAAACTTAGAGTTTATAGATTTTGGGTCTGGTTTTAAAGTGCCATACAAAACAGGAGATATTGAAACTAATATTGAAGAGTTTGGCACCAAACTCACTCAACGTTTTAATACGTTTTGTAAAAATTACGGAAAGCAATTAACACTAGCTTTCGAACCTGGTAAATTTTTGGTTAGTGAGGCTGGGCTGTTTTTAGCAAAAGTGAATGTTGTAAAACAAACAACCTCAACTGTTTTTGCACAAATAGATTCTGGTTTTAATCATTTAATTCGCCCAATGTTATATGGTTCTCAGCATGAAATAGAAAATATTTCTAATCCTAATGGCCGTGAACGGTTTTACTCGGTAGTTGGCTACATCTGCGAGACAGATACTTTTGCTAATAATAGACGAATACCAGAAATTACCGAGGGAGATATTTTAGCTTTTAAAAATGCTGGCGCCTATTGTTATTCTATGGCCAGTAATTATAATTCTCGTTATCGTCCTGCAGAGGTATTGTGGCATAATAACAAGGCACATTTAATTAGACAACGAGAAACCTTTGATGATATTTTAAAAAACCAAATTGAAGTAGATTTAACGCCAAAAATTCTTGAAGCAAGTATATAAACTAACTGTACCTTATCTTGTTTATCACTTGCATTGACCAAAAATAAACGAACCCCTTACGCACATTAAAAACGTGTCTTTGCAAGTGGTTTTTATAAAGAAGACGATTTTAAACTTAGTTTAAAATCGTTTTTTTACTTATAGTTCTTGATAAAAAGTAAGGCCATTACTATACAAATCGTAAAATGCAAATTCTCTGGTTCCCCAATCTGTATCTCGTACTTTTGTGTTTTCATGGTAGACGTTTTTATCTTTATACTCTTCATATAAAACGTCTATATTTTGGGTTACTATACGAAGCATAGGTGTATTAAAACCTGCCTGCCACTCTTTAGCATCGTGCCATTGTAAATGTATTTCTATATGGTCTCGACGTATTCCAGCATAGGTTGGTTTTTTAGAATCGTTAGCAAAAGCAATTTTAAATCCTAGTCTGTTTACATAAAACGACAAAGCTTCTACAACATCTTTTACTGGTAGTATGGGATGGATTTGAAAGAGGTGTGTTTGTTTCATGTTTTCTATTTTATATGTCGTTTATTTTTCTTCCATACCAGAATAAGTGGCAAATGTAAGTGGCATTTTTTTTACACAATCTGGTATTTTTATATGTTTGTAATTCAATAGTGTACGGTCTTTAAAGGCTTTCATTTGTTTTAACAATGCTTCTCTTTTTTTATGTTCTTCTATAGCATAGCGCTCAAGCTCTTTATCTTCAGTTGCTCTAATACTTTCTAATGTAGTATTAAAACTGGTTACTTCTGCTTCAATAGTATAGTTGAACTTTTTTCTTTCTGGATCTAAAACAAATATGGTGTCCAGCGTTTTAAGTTCGCAAAAACAGTTTGGAATTTGTTTTACCTCCATTATATTTTTAATTTCTAAATATTGTAGTCCTTTTATTTTAGAAACGTTTTCTATACCTTCTTGTCCATTTGCAACTGCTTTTCGTAAATGCTTTAGTTTCCCGTAATCGAAAGTGCCTTTACTTATATTATGTTCTAAAAACTCATATCCTGTGTAGGTGTTATGGTAGCTTTGTAATGTGTCTACATTTGTAAATTCTTCTATTGGAAAATAGCTTTTGTAGGTTACCGCTCTAGTATCGTATTGTATTATTTTAAAAAAGTTTAATGGGTCTATATTGTACGTTTCTATAACGTTTAGATAGTATTCTAGAGTATTAATGTCTTTATTGGAAAATGCGCGGTACTTCTCTGCGTAATTATTAGAGTTTTTAAAAGAGACCGTTCTATAAGTTCCTCTATTTTTAATAGCTTTAAATACGCCTTCTTTTTTTAAAGCTTTCCTATCTAAACTAACGTATTTTTTTAACCTATATATTTTATTAATTACTGTTGCTTGATCTTTTCGTTTTTTAGGATTAAACGGAATGCTTCTTATTTTAAACAGAGTATCTAATTCTATTTTCTCCTCTGGTGTTTCTGCGAGTTGCCCGTTAGGGTAAATTAGTGTGTTGTATTGTGTTCTTTTTTGGTATGGAATATTATTAATATCGTAAGAGAAAGAGCTTGCTGCTTTTGCCATATCTAAAACTGCATCAATTTCTTCTAACTTATTATTGTCTAAATTAACGACCTTGGGTCTTGTTTTATTTAATTTTTCGGGGACTTTTTTTATATTACTATAACGCCAAACTAATGTTTTTAAATGCGATTGATTCCCTATAAAATTAGGCATTGTATCTACATCTTTTTTACCTATATAAACTAGTTCTTCCAAACTTTTATTTTTTAATAAGTTAGGAAATCCATTGGACAGTTTTACATCTATTAAAAATAGCTTTTTCAACTTATTAAAGCCTTTAATATTCTTTTTAAAGTGAATAGCAGATGGTGTTTTTGCTATTTTTAGCATTTCTAATTCTGGTACTTTACCTATACTTTCTGGTACGTATGTTAGGTAACTTTTAAGTATAGATAGTTTTTTTAGGTTTTTATTATGCTTTATTGCTTCTGGAATACTATCTATAAAAGCATTTTTAAGTGTTATTTCTTCGGCTGTTTGTACTTGTAATAGTTTTTTTATAAAGTTACTGTGTTGGTCAACGGCTTCGCCTACTCTTTTATTTAGGTATAATGTAGCGACTGTATCGAATATTTTTAATGTTCTTTTCTCGCTTAAATAGTAGCCATCACTATTAATAATTTCTAGTTTTTTCTTATTGTTTAGCTTATTGTAGTTTTTATGTAATATAAATTGCTCGAAATTTGGCTTGAAGTTATTATACTTTTTCCTTGATTTTTGGTGTTCTTTTTTAAAGACTTCGTTTTGTTCGTATACTATTTTTGAAGCTTTTAACGATTTTACACACTCTGGTAAATTAATGCTTCCGTAATACGGTATTTTACGACTAAATTGGTTTGTATGTATACGTCCATATTTTCCATGAAATTTTAATGTTTCTATATTTAATTCACAAAAATTATCTGGTATTTGATACAGTTCATCTAGGCTTTTTGCTTCATCCCATTTTAATCGCGTGTGCTGCTCTAATTTTATAGTTAATAATTGCAATTTGGGCAATTGGGCTATTTTATTTATAAGCGCTTGAAGTGTTTTATAATTATAACCTTGTATTGTTATTGCTTTTAATTTTTTAAATTTTAATAGGTCTAGTTTTTTAACATTTTCTACTACTAAAGCTTCTTCTAGAATTGGGTTAAACGTAATTAAATTATGATTGTTTAAATTAAATTTTAAGTGTAATACATTGGGAAACATTTTATACGAGTTAATAAACTCTAATGTGTGTTTTCCATTAAAGTTACCTTGCAATAAAAAAATAGAGTCTGTTTTTATCTTTGTTTTATCGTATAATTCGCCTTTGTTGTATGTAAAATTAACTGATTGTGAATTTGGTATGTTTTCTAATCTTTCTATACTTATGGTATCATTAAGTATAGAGTTATCAGCTTTACAGCTCATAAAGCTTATAAGTATAAGAAAGTAATACAGTGGTTTCACAACTACTCTAATATAAAAAATTAGTCTTTTACGGTTCCTGAAAAATGATTAACCTTAGCATTTATAGGGTTTCCAGTAGTTCGCCTAAAGGATGCTATTTGTCCAGAATGCCATATTGCGTCTGCTATGGGCCCGTTAATGTTATTCCAAAACGGAATTTCATTGGTTCCAAAAATAATTTTGAATTTAGAGAGGTCTTCACTAGTTCTTAAAATATCTGCTGCTTGTTTCAGGTTTCTTAGTGTTTGGTCTCGCATGTCTTTAAAAGATAGTTTTTCTTTTTCTTCTCTTTTATTGGCTTTATTTAATGTAGAGTTAACTACTATTACAGATAAATCGTAAATATGTTTTATTGTTTCTTCTGTTGTACGTACATCTTCTCCTGGCTTATATGCTAAATCTTTTTCTGTTAAGCCTTCTGTAGCCCAATAAAAACGGAAGCCTAATCCATCAACTTGTCTTGCGGCTACTGTTCCTGCGGTGTAGGTTTCTGAGTTTTCTGGTATTTCGTAATATGGTAATGGGGTTTCTTCTGTTTGTGCTATTACTGTTATTGAAACTAAAAGAGCGATACTTAAAATGTATTGTTTCATTGTTTTCTTTTTAATTAAATTGTTTATTCTCAAAGGTAGTATATTGATTTTTTGTAAAAATCCTGAGACTGTTAAATTTTAACTTTGCTTGTACTTATGTATAACTACTAAAGTTTTTGATACCATATCTCCTATTCTTCTATTTTTCTTATCTATTATTGCAATAATTAACCCTAATGCAAAAATATAATCTATAAAACCAAAAAAGAAACGCCCAAAAGCTTGCCCTATTCCTATAGGTTTATAAGTGTCTGAGACTACTTTTAAATCTAAAAACCGTTTCCCTATGGTTTGACCAAATAGTCCTTCACTTACAGGCCAAAGCAAGAAACCAGAAAGAAATAATACTAAAGCTGGAATGCCTTTTAAATGAAAGCTTAAATCTTCTTCTGTATATTCTCCCCAAAATATAGCCATAATAACCCCAATTAACCAAAATATAAATAGGTCTATAAAAAAGGCTAATATTCTATATCTATTTTTAGCAATCTTTAATTTGTTTTCTGTAAATTTTTCAAAAGGGGATTCTGTGTTTTCTCCTATCATTTTTATATTATAACTTATTTTTATATGTATTCTTTGTACTGCATAACCCTAAAATCGAACGTATTAAATTTGGAGTTTTTCGCTTTTAATTGTTTGTACAATGGCATACTGCCTATAGCTCTATTTGCTGCTCCCGATGACGATGTTAATGATACCGTTTTAATTATTCTTTCTTTAGAATCTTTAAAATCCTGTATTTTAAATTGGTGAATTCTTGGTATTTCGTTTGATACTAATTGTAACTTTAAGTTGTGTTTTTTTATATGTTTTCTGAAAAAATATTCTGGCCCATTTTTACTATTTCCGCCTATAAACAATAGGGTTTCTATTGTTGGGTATTGTTTTAAGTACCCTAAGAGGTTTCTTAGTATAATATTCTGCATTCCTAAATCGGAAGCATCAATTTTATCACGTTCGCAGCTTTCTACAATATCGCAGACTCCTATTTTATGCTTTATTAAAAATTGTTTACGTTGGTTTATTGCTTCTTGAGAGTTGTCGTATCGTAAATTTAAATTATGTATTTTTTCTATATACAACCATAAACTGTTATAATTGCTTCCGTAGCAAAAGTCTACATCTTTTTCGAGTAAGTTTCCTGTAGAAAAGCGTGGTGGTGGTAAGGTTCCTACTATTAATTTTTTAGTATCGTGTTTTATAAAAGGAGAATATGGGTGTTTGTGTAAAAACATATTTAGGTTCCTTTTTTAAATAATTCTAAATTATTAAAGTGTTTGTATTAATTTTTGAACGTCTTGTATGGTCTCTCTATAGCGTTTTCTATTAGGTTTAGTCATGTTTTGAGATTCTATTAGAATTTCGTTTAAAATAGATTTTGCTTCTTCTTGTTTATTGTGTTTTACTAAAAACTTTGCTAATATTAATCGCTCTTGGTAATTAGAATAGCGTAAGTCTATTTTTTTTAATGTCGTTTCTGCTATTTCTGTAGCGCCTTCTTCTTCTAATGCCAACCCATATATAAATTGCGCTTTAGAGTTTTCAAATTCTGTTTCTCCTTTTATTTGCTCTGCGTATTTAATGACTTTTTTATAGTCTTTTAATCCATAATATGCTCTTACTAGCTGTTTTATAACATATAGCCCTTTTTGGCTTTTATCTTTTAATGCAAATTCATAATGGGTTATAGCATTATTGTAATCTTTCATTTCTAAGTAAGCATCTGCTAGATTCACTCTGTTTTGGTAGGTTTCAGAAAATGCTAGTTGTTTTTCTAAGTCCTTTACTTTTTTTGTGGGTATTAGTATTGATGTTATTTCTTCTTGTATTTTATTTGCATCATTTTTATTATATACTTGGGTTACTAAGTATATAACTGCTCCTATTGCTGGTAAAAATAAAATAAGGAAAATCCAATAGTAATTGTTTCTATTTTTTATAGCATGATAAATACAAAAGCCTTGAAGTATAAGGATAAGGTAGTAATACATAATGTTATTTAGTTAGTAAACATTACACACTGTTGTTTTTTATATAGTCGTGTTGTAATGGGTTATCTTCAAATCTAAACAAAATGCTTTAATCTAGCCTTAATTAGGTTATATAAAACGTAATTAAGGCTTGGTTCTATTTTATAAGGTATTTATCTTGTAAATACTAATTCTGTCTCTGTAGATAACTCATCGCTTAGGCCATAATTATCGTAATTAAAGCCTTTAATATCGTCTAAAGTTTTTGCTTTAGTGTCTACTATATAACGTGCCATTAAGCCTCTTGCATGTTTGGCAAAAATGGCAATATTTTTATACTCGCCATTTTTAAACTGCTTAAAGTTTGCTGTAATTACTGGAACTTTTAATGCTTTTGTATCTATTGCTTTAAAATATTCTACACTTGCTAGGTTTAAAAATAACTCGCCCTCTTCCAACTCTTCATTTAATGCTTTTGTTATTTCTTTTTTCCAAAATTCGTACAGGTTTTTATTTTTCCCTACAGGAAACTTTGTTCCCATTTCTAAACGGTAGGCTTGTATTAAATCTAATGGTTTTAATATGCCATATAACCCAGATAGTATGCGTACTGTATTTTGTAATGTCTCTATATTTTCTTCAGGAATGGTATAGGCATCCAAGCCTCTGTATACATCTCCATTAAATGCATAAACTGCTTGTCTTGCATTGTCTGTTGAAAAGGGCAACTCCCAGGATTGGCTACGTTCGTAATTTAACTGCCCTAATGCATCGCTTATATGCATTAGTTTAGATAGGCTTTTGGCCGATTTCTTTTTTAATAGTTTATTTAAACGCTCTGATTGTTTTAAAAATTGGGCTTCTGTTGCTTTATGTATTGGTAATTCACTTTCAAAATTAAGTGACTTAGCTGGTGATATTACTAGTTTCATTTGTTTCTTTTATTGCTTTACTCGATAATCGAGATTTAATACTCTAAGGTTTCCCTCTAAACTCTAATATTTTTTTCACTTTACAAATGTCTCGTGCACTTGCCAAAGTAATTGACTAAAACTAATTTTTCAAGTTTCTAAATTACGATATTTCTTTTATTTCTCCATTTACAAAAGCAAAGTTATAGTCGCCTTTTATTATAAAGTCTGCTGTGTATGCTTTGTCCATTGTTGGATACCATTTCTTTTTGGTTTTATCTATTATTATAAATAGTCCTTGATCATTTCCTAATGCGCAAAACCTGTCGAAACTTCCATCGAATATTGAAATTGGTTTTATAGCATTAATTGTATTATATATTGTTTCAATAGATGTTGTTGCTATTGCTATTTCACTTATTCCTATTATTATTCTTGGCGTAAATACAATATCGCTTTCTATATCTATTCGCTCTCTAGCTATAAATTCTATAATGTTATGGTCTGCATCATAAAAATAAACTGCTTTTGCTTTCCATTTTATAAAGTCTGTTACTGGTTCATTTTTATAGTGTATTACTTCTGTTCTGTCTCTTAGCCACCTTAAAGCATCATATATAGCATTGTAAGGAATATTAAATGCTAAATGAGATGGTTTTGTTTCTTTTTTATATTGAAAAGCTAAAATACTAGCTCCTACCTTAAAGGCTATTTTACTGGGTGTGTCTTTTACAATTTCAAATCCAAGTTTTGTTTTATAAAATTGCCTCTGTTTCTCTATGTTAGAGGTAAACAATGTAATTTCTTCTATAATCATATCCTTGTGATTTGAAGTAAAATTAATGCATAAATAAGATGTAAACTATATATTGAAACAGTTATGCTTTATATAAAAATAAATAATAATTATATTATTTTTATTTTCAATAAATTAATCTGATGCTTTTTTTTAGATAGTTATTTAAAAAAAAAAGGAAATAGAAATAATTTTTTTAATGTTCCATATGTTTTGAATAGCCTTTCCATTTTTCTATACAATCTTGCATATCGTCTGGAATTGGCGTGTTAAAACTCATAAATTTTCCTGTAACAGGATGTTCAAATCCTAATGTTTTTGCATGTAGCGCTTGTCTTGGTAGTGCTTTAAAACAGTTTTCTACAAATTGCTTGTATTTTGTAAACGTTGTCCCTTTTAATATGCGTTCTCCTCCATAACGTTCGTCGTTAAAAAGGGTGTGACCTATATGCTTCATGTGTACACGTATTTGGTGCGTACGTCCGGTTTCTAATTTACAGGACACTAAGGTTACATAGGTAAGGCGTTCTAATACCTTGTAATGTGTTACTGCTGGTTTTCCTTTATCGGCTTCATCACCAAAGTAAACTGTATTTTGTAATCTGTTTTTAGGGTGGCGACCTATATTTCCTTCTATTGTTCCTTCATCTTCTTCTACATTCCCCCATACAATGGCTACATATTCTCGCTCACTAGTTTTATCTTTAAACTGTTTAGATAAATGTGCCATGGCTTGTTCTGTTTTTGCAACAACTAACAGTCCACTTGTGTCTTTATCTATTCTATGTACTAGTCCTGGTCTATCGCTAGAGTTTTTTGGTAAGTTATCGAAGTGGTATATTAAACCATTTATTAGGGTTCCAGAATAGTTTCCATGTCCTGGATGCACTACAATTCCTGCGGGTTTGTTTACTACTAACAGCACATCGTCTTCGTAAACAATATCTAGAGGCATATTTTCTCCAACCAATAAGTTCTCGAAAGGTGGATGCTCGAAAAGTACTTTTATTTTATCTAAAGGTTTAACCTTATAATTAGATTTTACTATTGCTCCATTTACATAGATATTGCCCTCTTTTGCAGCTGCCTGCACTTTATTTCTAGTGGCATTTTCTATAAAATTCATTAAGTATTTATCTATACGCAATGGTGTTTGTCCTTTATCTACTTCAAAAGCATAATGCTCGTAAAGTCCATCTTCATTTTGCTGTTTTGGCGTATAATCGTCCATATAAAGTCTGCTATATTACTGTTGTTATTTAGTTACGAACGATTTCCGTTCCCCAATACAACATCTATTGTTGCCGTTTTTGGCAACTCATCTCCTCTTTTAATTGCTTTTCCTTTGTAAGTCATTTTTACAACTTCATCTTCCCCTAAATAATCTACATACGTTTTTTTACCTATTTTAAAGCCTAACGACTCTAATGTAGGTTTGGCTTGTCTGTACGTTCTTCCTACTAAATAAGGCACTTTTATTTTTCTATAACCAGAAGGGTTTAATGTAATGTATATTTTACGGTTCTCTTTAACTTCTTTACCTGCAATAGGGTCTTGGTCTATTACAGAAAATTTAGGGTAATTAGGGTTGTAATTAGCCGAGTCTTGTATTTCCATAACTAGATTGTTATCTTCTAACTCCACTTTAACGACTTCTATGGATTTTCCTTTTAAGTTTGGTACGGTTTCAAAATCGCCATGATTGGTTGTTACATTTAACCATTTTAGAATGATAAAACATAATACAACAATAGCAACTAATGCTAGTGCTATTTGTTTAAAAAAAACTTTACTGGTAAGAAATTTAATAATACTCATTCAACAAATTGGAGTTAATGTTTGCAAGGCAAATATATAAAAACAAAAAGGTTTTTCTTTTAGTATAAATAAATGATATTTTAGCTAAACTAATTATACGAATAGATATTGTGTATTAGATTTTATTTACAGAAGTTTAATTAAAATAAAGGTCCGTTTACACGGAAGTTGTAATAATGAAAAACATTGCTATTATAATGGGTGGGTATTCTAGCGAATATCAAATTTCTTTAAAAAGTGGAAATGTAGTGTATGAGGTTTTAGACAGAACTAAATATAAAGGGTATCGTGTTCATATTTTTAAAGACAAATGGGTTTATGTAGATGATAATAATGATGAATATTCTATAGATAAAAACGATTTTTCTGTTACTATAAACAACTCAAAAATTAATTTCGATTGCGTTTTTAATGCTATACATGGTTCACCTGGAGAAGATGGTTTTATGCAGGCTTATTTTAAGCTTATTAATTTACCACAAACAAGTTGTAATATGTACCAAGCGGCTTTAACGTTTAATAAGCGTGATTGCTTAAGCGCACTAAAGCCTTATAATATTTTAACTGCAGAAAGCTACTTCCTTAACTTAGAGGATACTATTAATGAAGCAGAAATTATAGATAAAGTTGGTTTACCTTGCTTTGTTAAAGCCAATAAAGCTGGAAGTAGTTTTGGTGTAACTAAAGTGCATAAAAAAGATGATTTAAAAAATGCTATCGCTGTAGCTTTTAAAGAAGATGATGAAATTATTATAGAATCTTTTTTAGATGGTACCGAAGTCTCTGTTGGAGTTATAACTTATAAAGGGAAAACAAAAGTTTTACCTATTACAGAAATTGTAAGCGATAATGATTTTTTTGACTATGAGGCTAAATACTTAGGTAAGTCTCAAGAAATAACTCCTGCTAGATTAACTAAAGCGCAAGAAGAGAAAGTAAACCTTGTTGCTAAAAAAGTATATGAGGTATTAAAAATGACTGGCTTTTCGCGTAGCGAATTTATTTTTAAAGATGGAGAGCCACATTTATTAGAAATGAATACCGTTCCTGGGCTTACTAAAGAAAGTATTTTACCTCAGCAAGCCACAGCTGCTGGTATTTCTATGACAGATTTATTTAGTAATGCTATAGAAGAGGCTCTTAAATAACACTTTAAAAATACCTACATTGGTTTTCTTTAAAAAATGATAACTTTGTAATCCATTATAAACCTTTATTATGAAGCGCGCCATATTCCCCGGATCTTTCGATCCTATTACTTTAGGACATTACGATATTATTGAACGTGGTGTAACCTTATTTGATGAAGTTATTGTTGCTATAGGTGTTAACGCTTCTAAAAAATACATGTTTTCTTTAGAGGAACGCATGGAGTTTATTAGAGAGGCTTTTAAGGATGAGCCTAGAATAAAAGTAGTTAGTTACAAAGGCTTAACTGTAGATTTCTGTAAAGATATTGGTGTCGATTTTATTTTAAGAGGTTTACGAAACCCTGCCGATTTTGAGTTTGAAAAAGCCATAGCGCATACTAATAGAGACCTTGCTCCTATTGAAACTGTATTTTTATTAACTGCAGCAAAAACATCTTACATAGCGTCTTCTATTGTTAGAGATGTTATTAGAAATAATGGAGATTACACTAAATTAGTCCCTAAAAGTGTACGTATAAAATAGTCTTATTTTTTAGCTACTAAATTAATGGTTAGGTATTAAAAGGTTTGTGCTGCTTTTTTAAGAATTAAGAATGAATTACTTTATTTAAAACTTCAACAAATTCTGTTGTTACAAAGGGTTTTAAGATATAATCATTAATATCGTATTTTTTAATTTTCATTTCTACCTCGTCTGTAGTAGCTGCTGTTAATGCTATTATAGGTATTTCTGTATTAAATTCTCGTATTAATTTCGTGGTTTCATATCCATCCAATTGTGGCATATGCAAATCCATTAAAATGCAATCAAATTTTTCTTTTTTTACAGCTTCTATAGCACGCTCGCCAGAATCGACTACTTTACTCTCTATTTCTAAAGATTCTAAAACTTTTTTAGTTACTAATTGATTTATTTTGTTATCGTCTACAACTAAAATATATTTTTTACCAATACGCTCTAATTGGTTAGTATACGATGCGGTTAACTCATTTGATTTATCACTTTTTTTAAAGGCTATATTAAAACTTAATGTTGTTCCTTTCCCTACTTCACTTTCAATGTCTATAGAACTGTCCATGACTGTTAAAATTCGTTTTACAATAGAAAGCCCTAGTCCCGTTCCATTATATACATTTTCGGTTTTTGTTTCATCTTGATAATAGTCTTCAAAAATTTTTATTTGTTTTTCTTTAGCGATACCTTGTCCTGTATCTGCTATACTAAAATCTATATTGATGGTATCTTCTGTTTCTTTTTCCTTTTTTATGTTAATATTAATATCTCCATTTTGAGTAAACTTAATAGCGTTAGATATTAAATTAATAAATACTTGTGATAGCTTTAAAGAATCCCCCACTAAAGTTATTGGTATAGTATCATCATAATCTAAGTGAATTCTATTATTACTATTTCTAAGGGCGTATTCTAAACTGTCTATTATATTATATACTAAGTTTTTTAATTGAAAATCTAATAATTGAATTTTCATTTTGCCAGACTCTGCTTTATTTATTTGTAAGACATTGTTTATTAAAGACATTAAATGGTTGCCTGAAAACTTTAAAGATTCTAAATACTCTTTATGTTTTGCACTTACATTTTCTTTTAATAATAAACCAGATAATTCTATTACAGCATACAGCGGTGTCCGTAGTTCGTGACTAATTTCTGAGTAGAAATCACTTTTTACTTTCGACAATTTTTCTGCTTTATCTCTAGCTTCCTTTAGTGCTCTATTTTTTTTATAGCCCCAATACAGTGTTACAAATAATAATCCACTTAAAACCCCTAATAGAATATTAAATCTATTCGATTTTTCTAACGATTGCTCTTGAATTAATTTTTCTTTTTCTATAAAACTTAGTTTCTCTTCGCTCTCTTTTACCTTGAATTTTGCTTCTATATTTCTAGCCAAAGCTATATTTTCTATTTTATAAATGGAATCCTTAACCTCAACATATTTTTCATACATTTTTGTTACTTCTTCGTGTTTTTTTTCCTCTTTTAAAAAGCCTATTTTATACTCATATATTGCTTCTAATAATTTTAAGTATCCCTTTTCTTTACAAAGCTCTATTGCTTTATTAAAATATATTTTGGAAGATTTGTAATCTTTCATTTTGTAATAAACAACACCTAAACACAACCAGATATCTCCATGAATACGCTTTTGACTCTTATTATTACTTTTATTTAAACATTTAAGGGCAGTCTTTAAGTATTGTAATGCTTTGGGATAATCCTTAGAGTATTCCATTAAGTTATACCCTAGATTATAATTAGGATACGCCATTGCATATTTTTCTTTATAGTCTTTAGCATATTCTTTTGCTTCCGTAAAGGCTTTATTAGATTCCTCTAGCATTTCGAAATCTCTATATGTAACACCTATATTATTATAGCCTATAATAATACTAGTTGTGTCTTGAAGTTTTAAGTATAAGTCTTTAGATTTAAAAGCATAATAAAACGCTTTTTCTTTGTTTTTTAATTCTGCGTAAGAATAGCTTAAAGAGTTATATGCTTCTGCTACTAAATAAATGTTCTTTTTAACTTTTAAAAGCTTTAAGAGGTTTTCTACAACATTAATAGACTCTCCATACTGACTTTTATCGTTTAACTCAAAAGCATTGTAAACTACATCATAGAGAGAATCCTCTTCTTTTAATGTTAAACCTTCTTGAGCAAAAACTGGAGTGTATGTACAGGTAAGAAACAACAGTCCATAAAAAAAATACTTCATCTGTAATACTTTACTATTGTAATCTAGTAAAAAAACTTCAGAAAACGACTGTTTATCGTTAAAAATTGACTTTTATCGGTTAATAGATATTAAAAATGAACAAAATATTATAAATTATATTCTGATAAAGGCTTAGTAAATTTTTCTGGATCTGCGGCTAAATGATAACGAGGGTCATCTATGGCTTCTACTATTACCTCTCTAAATTTAGGGCTAGACTTATATAATAATGCCTTACAATCTTCGCTTAAATGTTTTAATTTAATTGTTTTTCCTTCAGCTTCATATTTTTCAACTAAATTAAAAATAGCTTCTAAAGCCGAATGATCACTTATTCTAGATTCTACAAAATCTATTTCTACATGATCAGGATCGTTTTTTACATCAAATTTTTCATTGAATGCTATAATACTACCAAAAAATAAAGGTCCCCATATTTCATAAACCTTTGTTCCATCTTCTTTAATGCGCTTTCTAGCACGAATACGTTTTGCATTTTCCCAAGAAAACACCAAAGCACTAATAATAACACCTGCGATTACTGCTATTGCTAAATCGAAAATTACAGTTAATAAAGACACAGCTATTAATACAATAACATCACTTACTGGTATTTTATTTAAAATTCTAAAACTACTCCATGCAAATGTTCCTATAACAACCATAAACATAACCCCTACTAATGCGGCAATTGGCACTTGTTCTATTAATCCCGAAGCAAACAATATAAATACTAATAGCGCTAATGCAGCAACAATACCAGATAACCTTCCGCGTCCACCTCCTTTAATATTTATTAAAGATTGTCCAATCATGGCACAACCGCCCATACCTCCAAAAAGACCAGTAATAATATTTGCACCACCTTGTGCTAAACACTCTCTATTGGAGTTTCCTCTAGTTTCTGTTATTTCGTCAACTAAGTTTAAAGTCATTAAAGATTCTATTAAACCAATCGCTGCTAAAATTAAAGCGTAAGGCCCAATAAACTTTAAAGTCTCCCAATTAAAAGGCACTTTGCTAAATATATCCCATTGAAAACTTGGTAAACCACCTTTTAGACCTTCACCTCCACCATCTCTTATAAAACTTCCTACTGTAGCAACATCTAAGTTTCCAAAAATTACAATAGCAGAAACTACTAATATTGCGACTAATGCTTCTGGTAGTTTTTTAGTTAGTTTAGGTAGCCCAAACATAATTCCCATAGTTAATAGAACTAAACTAATCATAATAAATAACGGTGTCCCTTGCATCCAAACTTTCTCTCCTCCAACAGTTTCTTTAAACATACCAAGCTGAGACAAGAAAATAACAATAGCTAAACCATTTACAAAACCCATCATTACAGGGTGTGGTATTAAACGTACAAACTTACCCAACTTAAATACACCAGCTAACATTTGTATTATTCCCATTAAAATAACAGTAGCAAATAAATAATATAAACCTAACTGCTCTCCATCTGCTCCCATAGCATTACCCTTAGCGACCAAAGTAACCATTACAACTGCTAAAGCCCCAGTTGCTCCACTAATCATCCCTGGTCTACCACCAAAAACAGAGGTAATTATACCAATCATAAATGCAGCGTATAACCCCACTAAAGGGTCTACTCCCGCAACAAAAGCAAAAGCTACTGCTTCTGGAACTAAAGCTAAAGCTACAGTAAGTCCACTTAAAATATCATTCTTAGCATTTGCTGTCTGTTTTCTAAAAAATGCAGTCATAGGTTTGTTTTTTGAAGCTGCAAAAGTACATTTAATTAAGAGATACACAAAGCGGTAATTGTTATATTTGTTGCATACATACTAGCTAAACATCTTTACTAATGAAAAAAATATTCGTTCTATTCTTATTAATAAGTGCCTGTAATACAGAAAAAAAAGACTTAAGTTTCGATTTCACAACACCGTTTGAAACGTCACAAGGAACTGAGACTGCTACTTACGAAGAAACCATTAGCTTTTATGAAAATTTAGCTCAAGTATATCCAGAAATTACAATTAAAGCTATTGGAGAAACCGATTCTGGTAAACCATTACATATTGTTACTTTAAATCCCGATCCTAATTTTAATTTCTCAAGCCCTAGAGATAACAAACGTGTTATGCTTATTAATAATGGAATTCATCCAGGTGAAAGCGACGGGATAGATGCAACAATGTTACTTTACAGGTCTATTGTACAAGGTAAAATAGAAATGCCCAAAAGCACAGTATTGGTTACCATACCTATTTATAATGTTGGTGGAAGTTTAAATAGAAATACAGGTTCTAGAACTAACCAAAATGGCCCTAAAGCTTACGGTTTTAGAGGGAATGCGCGTAATTACGATTTAAATAGAGATTTTATAAAATCGGATACTAAAAACGCCAGAACCTTTGCAAAAATCTTCCACCTGGTAAAACCAGATGTTTTTATAGACAACCATGTAAGCAATGGTGCAGATTACCAATATACTCTAACCCATTTATTTACTCAGCATAATAAATTAGGAGGAGCACTTGGCAATTATTTGCACACTAAAATGATGCCTAATCTTGAAAAAAAGCTTTCGGAAGCATCTTGGGATATTACACCCTATGTAAACGTTTTCAATACTGTACCAGAAAAAGGGTTTTCTCAATTTATGGATTATCCAAGATACTCTACAGGTTACACCACGCTATTTAACACTTTAGGGATGATGGTAGAAACACACATGTTAAAACCATATAAACAACGCGTAGAAGGCACATACGAGCTAATGAAAAATATGATCGCCATTACAGAAAATGATGGCAAACTTATTTCTAAATTAAGAGCTAATAGTTACAACAATTATAAAACAGGCTCTAATTATTCATTAAATTGGACAGTAGATACTAGTAAAACCTCTACCTTAAATTTTAAAGGCTTTGAAGGACGCATGATTGCAAGCGAAATTACTAATGCACAACGCCTAAAATTTGATACCTCTAAACCTTTTACAAAAAAAGTACAGTACCGTAATTATTTTAAAGCAAAAGACTCAATAACAATACCCAAAGCCTATGTAATCCCTCAAGGTTGGCATAATATTATTACTTTATTAAAACTGAATAATATTAAACTAGAGCAGTTAAAAAACGATTCTACAATTACAGTAGAAAACTATAAAATAGACACTTACAAAAGTAGAACTACACCTTACGAGGGACATTACCTTCATTACAATACCAATGTAAAATCTAGTATAAAACCTATAACTTTTAAAGCAGGAGATTACATTGTAAACACCAATCAAAATGGTATACGTTACCTTATAGAAACGTTAGAGCCTCAAGCTCCAGACTCTTTTTTTAATTGGAATTTTTTCGACACGATATTACAACAAAAAGAAGGGTTTTCTCCTTATGTATGGGAAGACAAAGCAAAAACACTACTAGATAGTAACCAGCAGTTACAACAAGAATTTGAAGCTAAAAAACAATCTGATGATAGTTTTGCTAAAAACTGGTACGCTCAACTAGATTGGCTACATAAACAAAGTAATAATTACGAAAAAGCACACTTACAATACCCAATTTATAGGATTAAATAATTAAATTTGAAAAGATGTCACATCAATATCAAATACTATTATTGTTAATGATACTTCTTTTTACCTCTTGTAAACAAGAAAAAAAAGCTAATGCTACACCTTTAATAACTAAAAAAGAATGTATAAACAATATTCTAAAATTAGATGATTCATTAGGTAAATTAAGAAATATTGAGTGTAAACAAGTGCCATTAAGCCAAAGCATAACAAATTATACTACAGCCTTAAACAACTTAGATTACACATCCTGTCCCAAAGCATTTTCTAATGCTTTTAACCAACATACCAAAGCTTGGGATAAAATGATTGAAGTTACCAATAAATATGCAACACTAAGAGGAGAAATGCATGATTTATTTAACCAAATAGAAATTAGTAAAGACTCTACACAGTTTAAAATTTTATTAAAAGACATTTGGGACACATGGGAAAATATCGAGAAGACGACTAAGTAAACCACTCAATAAAACACACAGACTACATACTATCTATAGAATATGTAATATATTAGTTCCCTTAAAATTCATAATATGAAAAAGATAAGCTTTTTAACATCTTTAATACTAATATGTATAACCAGTTGTTCTGAAGAAAAAACAGAAAAAACAACCTTAACAAAATATGTTGAAGACTCACACTCCTATGCCAAGCCTAATGAAGCTAACACAAATCATTTAGACCTAAATATTGAAGTTGATTTTGAAACAAAACAAATTAAAGGAACTGCCACTTATAAAATTAATAACAATAATGCTTCTGAAATAATCTTAGACTCTAAATTTTTAGACATAAAAAAAGTATTAGTAGATAATAAAGAAGTAACGTTTTCTCTTGGTAAAAACGATAAACAGTTAGGGCAAGCTTTAAAAATACCATTACAAGCAGCCTCAAAACAAATTACAATATATTATAATACCACTAATAAAACAGAAGCATTACAATGGTTAAGCCCACAACAAACGGCCGATAAAAAAGAACCTTTTTTATTCACACAAGGACAAGCCATTTTAACACGTACTTGGATTCCAATTCAAGATAGTCCACAAATTAGAATAACCTATAATGCTACAGTAAAAGTGCCTTCTCAGCTTATGGCAGTAATGAGTGCAGAGAACCCTAAAGCCAAAACCGCAAATGGCATTTATACTTTTAAAATGCAACAAGCCATCTCACCATACTTAATTGCATTAGCGGTAGGAGACATAAACTATAAAGCCGTTAGTAATAGAACCGGAATTTATGCAGAACCTTCCATATTAGAAAAAGCACACTATGAGTTTTCAGACATGGAAAAAATGGTAGTCGCCGCAGAAAATTTATACGGAAAATACAACTGGGAACAATTTGATGTTATAGTACTACCACCTAGCTTTCCATTTGGAGGTATGGAAAACCCAAGACTTACTTTTGCAACACCAACAGTAATCGCTGGAGATAAAAGTTTAACATCCTTAATTGCTCACGAGTTAGCACACTCTTGGTCTGGTAACTTGGTTACAAATGCAACTTGGAATGATTTCTGGCTCAATGAAGGCTTTACAGTATATTTTGAAATGCGCATTATGGAAGCCTTATATGGTAAAAACAGAGCAAACATGCTAGCCTTAATAGGAAGACAAGATTTAGAAGAAGAACTAGAAGGCTTTAAAGACAGTCCAGAGGACACAAAGCTAAAACTAAACTTAAAAGGACGTAATCCAGATGATGGCATGAATAGTATAGCATACGACAAAGGTTATCTCTTTTTAAGAACCTTAGAAGAAAAAGTAGGCAGAGCAAAGTTTGATACTTTTTTAAAAAACTACTTTAAATCTCATGCATTCTCTACGATGACAACAGAACGTTTTATAGAGTATTTAAATACTAATTTATTAAAAAAACATAACATTACTTTTAACACTAAAGAATGGATTTATAACCCAGGACTTCCAGAAAACCAAGCTATTATAACGTCTAATAAATTTAAAAAAGTAGAAGAAACGCTCGCTACATTTTTAAGCACAAAAACAATAGACAAAACACTAACTCAAAACTGGACAACACAAGAATGGGTACATTTTGTTCGTAATTTCCCTAAAACAATCACGCCAAAACAAATGGAGCTTATAGATAATGCTTTCGATTTAACACACTCAAATAATTCATATATAGCAATGGTGTGGTTTGAGCAATCTGTAACGCATGACTATAGAGGTAATAATGTAGACGACATTATTAAACAATTTTTAAATAAAGTAGGACGCCGTTGGTATGTTTCCACCATTTTTAAAGCCTATAAAAATGCAAACAAAGTGGATGAAGCTATCGAAATCTATAAAAACTCTAGAGCAAATTACCATTCTGTAACTGTAAATACAATAGACAAAATGCTTGAGTATACAGAATAAATAAAGACTTTACAATGAATCGTTATAAAGACACCTTTAAGACATGGAATAAAGTAGCAAAACGCTATGAAGATAAATTCATGGATTTAACGCTTTATAACGATTCTTACGATTTATTTTGTCAATCGCTAAACTCGAAAACCCCAAAACTACTAGATATAGGCTGTGGACCAGGAAATATAACTAAATACCTATTATATAAACTACCCAATAGTGTTATTGAAGGTATAGACATTGCTCCAAATATGGTAAAGCTTGCTAAGCAAAACAACCCCAAAGCCAGTTTTTATGAAATGGACATAAGATCTATTAATACTTTAAAAACTAAATATGATGGTATTATCTGTGGTTTTGGACTCCCTTATTTATCTCAGGCAGATGCAAACTTACTCATAAAAAACAGTTATAACTTACTAAATACAAATGGCATACTATACATAAGTTTTATAGCTGGTAATTATGAAAACTCTGGCTATGTCTCTGGCAGTACAGGAGACAAACTCTTTTTTTATTACCACAATTTAGAAAACTTAAAACAAGCTTTAATAAATAATAAGTTTAAACTTACTACAACTACTTCTGTAGATTACACAAGCACTACTAAAAAAGAAACACATACTATTTTAATAGCGAATAAATAGTAACCTATTATTAACAACCCGTTGTGCTTTTTGGTTACAAACTCTTACTCCCCATACAAATGTTGTGTTTTTTCAATCATAAAACACACAACAGCTTATATTAAAATCTTAATATTAGCATACGAGTTTTTTAAGGCTTCTGTTACTTCATCCCCTTGTAACCATTCTACTTTTGTAATACCTTCTGCTTCTTGAGGCCACAAGTTTCCACTAAAATTAGTTTTCATTTCAAACCAATACGTAATTTTAATTTTCAGTTTCCCATTACGCTTAAATAAATGGTAAGTAGTTTCTAACGGTTTTGTAATACTTAACCCCTTAACTCCTGTTTCTTCTTCAACCTCCCTAATAGCAGTAACCTCTATAGTTTCTCCTTTTTCTATTTTACCTTTAGGCAAATCCCATTTATCATTTCTATATATAAATAAAATAGCACCAGCTTCATTATATACTTTACCACCTCCAGCTACAACATTAGGCAGCTTTTTAAGAAACTTCTTTAGCAGTGTTTTCTCATTATGATGAATTAATCTAACCGATTCTATTTTTTTACTAGATAGCGTTTTAATTACCGTATCTATACTAATATCCTTAAGTAAAAAGTTTTTAAAATTGGTCTCTTTTTCAACCTTAGTAGTTAAAATAATGGGTTTATCATTTACAAAAATGCGGTGCATAATATATAGGGCAATAGCTTAGTTGTGGTAAATCTAACAAAATTTACTTAACAGCAATAGCACAAAAAAATATTTTTTTCATTAATTAAGTACTACTCTAAAATTAAATTAATGTTTACTTTTGCATCATGATTTTCGACAAACACATCGCTAGACAAACTGCAAAAGTTTTATTGCAAATAAATGCTATAAAACTCCAACCAAGAGATCCTTTTACATGGGCTTCCGGATGGAAGTCTCCTATTTACTGTGATAATCGTATTGTATTATCCTTTCCTCCTGTTAGAAACTACATAAGAGAGGAAATGGCTAAATTTATAGAAAACGAGTATGGCAAACCAGATGTTATTGCTGGTGTGGCAACTGGAGCTATAGGTATAGGTATGTTAGTAGCAGAATATTTAGGCTTACCTTTTGTGTATGTTAGACCAGAAGCTAAAAAACATGGCCGCCAAAACCAAATAGAAGGTTTCATAGAAAAAGGCCAAAACGTTGTTGTGGTAGAAGATTTAATAAGTACAGGAAAAAGTAGCTTAAATGCTGTTAAGGCATTAAAAGAGGCTAAAGTAAATGTAAAAGGAATGATTGCAATATTCTCGTATGGTTTTGAAATTGCAGATGAAAATTTTAAAACAGAGAACATAACATTACATACATTAAGTAATTATGAAAACTTATTAAATGAAGCCTTAGCGAGTAATTATATTACTGAAGAGCAAGTGCAATCATTATCAGAATGGAATGCTAATCCAAGCGAATGGAACGCTAATTGATATATTCTTTATATTAAAGAACACTAATAAAATACAAATGAATTTAGAATCCCCAAAAGTAACACTACAAAAATCGGCTCAAGAAACCTTTAATTTTTTAAGCGACGTAAAAAACTTTGAAGCATTAATGCCCGAAAACATTAGCAAATTTGAAGTTTTAGGAGACGACAAGTTTTTATTCGCTTTAAAAGGTATGCCAGAAATTGTTCTAAAAAAGAAGGAAGCAATAGCGCCAAATAAAATAGTTTTAGGAGCTGCAGGAGGCAAATTAGACTTTTCGCTTACAGGACATATTACGGCAATAAACGATAATAGTAGTGAGGTACAATTAATATTTGCAGGAGACTTTAATGCTATGATGGCTATGATGATAAAAGGCCCAATCTCTAAATTTATAGAGACTTTAGCAAACAATATGAAAACGGCAATTTAATACAATAATGTCACTTCTTTAAGGGCATATTCCTTAATAATTTCATCCTCAAGTTCTATAATAAGGTTTCCCGTTTGGGTGACACCTTTTATAAAACCAGAAAACAAACAGCCTTCAGCATCTTTAAATGTTGAAGGTTTATTTTTTCTAAACAATAGCGTTTCATACTCTTCTTTTAAAAACTTAAAATCCTGTTGCTCTAATACAGAAAAGTAAGCTTTTAAATGTTTTAAAAACTGATGCAAAATTTCATCTAAATCGTATAATTTTCCTGTAATTAATTTAACCGAAGAGGCTTTAGGCAGTTTTTCAAAATTAGTTTGATTAACATTTAAACCAACTCCAATTATTGATGATGACAGTGCCGTTTGTTTTATGACATTTTCAATTAATACTCCGCAAATTTTTTTGTTTTCTGACAAAATGTCGTTTGGCCACTTTATCTGTATTTTATTTACACCTAAGGTTTTCAGCGTTTTAACCAGAGACAAAGCAGTAACTATACTTATATAAAACTGTTGTTCTAATTTTATATTAATATGTGTTTTATATACACTAAACGTTAGATTTTTAAAGGCTTCAGAGTTCCAAACAGTCCCCATTTGCCCTCGCCCGTTAGTTTGCTTTTTAGTAACCACAACAGTATAATCCTCTATAGTTCCTTCACTGCTTATACCTTTTAAAAAAGTATTTGTAGAATCGATGGCATCAAGTTTGATTATACGCATAATAATTGGTTATCTTCGTACTATAAATTAACAATAAAAAATCTTATGATTTTTTTAAAGCATAAAGAACCAAAAAATAATAACTTTGCACAAATTAAATCAAGTTAATGGTTAAAAAAGAAACAAATGCAGACGCACTTATAACCACAATTATAAGTGGCATTGAAGATGTAAAAGGACAGCATATAAATATTCTCGATTTAAGAGAAATAGACAATACAGTTTGCGATTATTTTATTATTTGTGAAGGTACTTCTAACACACAAGTAAATGCTATTGTAAGCGCTGTACAGAAAAAAGTAAGTAAAGAACTTAGAGATAAACCTTGGCATGTAGAAGGACTAGACAATGCAGAATGGGTTTTAATCGATTATGTAAACGTTGTAGTTCACGTATTCCAAAAACAAATTAGAGAATATTACGATATAGAAAGCCTTTGGGGAGATGCAAAGACCACTCTAATTGAATCAAAATTTTAAAAACTCTACATGTCAGACAATAAAAAAAATACACCCCCTAAAAAACCTAAATTTAATAGTTATTGGATTTATGGTTTAATCATTATAGCTTTAATTGCTGTTTCCGTTTTTAGTGGTGACACTATTAGTGATAAAAACAGTATAGCTCCATCTCAATTTTTCGATTTCGTAAAAAATGGAGATGTAAAAAAGATTGAGCTTATTAATAAGCGTCTTGCAAAAGTTTACCTAACAGAAGAGGCTGAAGCATTAACAATTCACGAAAAAAATAAATCAAAGCAATATCCTTTTTCGACTGAAAAATCACCAAATTACACCTTTGAAATAGGAGATTTAAGAACATTCGAACAAGATTTAGCAGCAGCTAAAGAAAACTTAAGTAAAGAAAAACAACCAATATATAAACCAAAAACGGAAGAAAACCCATGGGCTACTGTGATGAGTTTCCTTCCTTTTATATTAATTATAGCAGTTTGGATTTTTATAATGCGTCGTATGTCTGGCGGAGGTGCTGGAGGTGCTGGAGGTCAGATTTTCAATATAGGAAAATCTAAAGCCAAGCTTTTCGATCAAAATACAGAAGTAAAAACAACATTTAAAGATGTTGCTGGTTTAGAAGGAGCTAAAGAAGAAGTACAAGAAATTGTAGACTTCCTTAAAAGCCCTGAAAAATATACCTCTTTAGGAGGAAAAATACCAAAAGGAGCCCTTTTAGTAGGCCCTCCAGGAACAGGTAAAACTTTATTAGCAAAAGCCGTTGCAGGAGAAGCTAAAGTGCCTTTTTTCTCTTTATCTGGTTCAGATTTCGTAGAAATGTTTGTAGGTGTTGGAGCCTCTCGTGTAAGAGATTTATTTAAACAAGCTAAAGAGAAATCTCCTGCTATTATATTTATAGATGAAATTGATGCTATTGGTCGTGCAAGAGGTAAAAATGCCATGTCTGGAAGTAATGACGAGCGTGAAAACACGTTGAACCAATTATTAACAGAAATGGATGGTTTTGGTACAAATACAAATGTTATTGTATTAGCAGCAACCAATAGAGCAGATATTTTAGATAAAGCCTTAATGCGTGCTGGCCGTTTCGATAGACAAATTTATGTAGATTTACCTAACTTAACAGAAAGACGTGCTATTTTTGAAGTGCATTTAAGACCGCTTAAAAAAGTAGATGGTTTAGATGTAGACTTTTTAGCAAAACAAACACCAGGGTTCTCTGGAGCAGATATAGCTAACTTATGTAATGAAGCGGCTTTAATTGCTGCAAGGACCAATAAAAAAGCTGTAGAAAAACAAGATTTCTTAGATGCTGTTGATAGAATTGTTGGCGGATTAGAAAAAAGAAGCAATTTATTTTCTGTAGAAGAAAAGAAAACTATAGCCTACCACGAAGCTGGGCATGCTACAGTAAGTTGGTTTTTAGAACATGCAGATCCTTTAGTAAAAGTTACCATTGTACCAAGAGGACGTTCTTTAGGAGCCGCATGGTATTTACCACAAGAAGCCTATATTACTAGAACCAATAAATTTCTAGACGAAATATGTGTTACAATGGGTGGTCGTGCAGCAGAAAGAATTATTTTCGATCAAATCTCAACTGGTGCTTTAAGTGACTTAGAAAGTGTGACTAGAAAAGCCAAAGCCATGGTGATGATTTATGGTTTAAATGAAAAGGTAGGAAACATTACTTATTATGATCCTGCGGGAGAAAATGGTTTTGTAAAGCCTTACAGTGAAAAAACAGCAGAATTAATTGATGGTGAAATTAAAAACATTGTAGAAACACAGTTTCAACGTGCTTTAGATTTATTAGAATCTAAACGTGATGTTTTAGATAAACTAGCTGAAAGACTTATAGAAAGAGAAGTTATTTTTAAGGATGATTTAGAAGAAATTCTTGGAAAACGTCCTTTTGATACAGAACCTACATTAGAAGCAAAAAACGAAGAGGAATAAACCTTCTATATCATAAATAAAACTAAAAATCTTAAATTAGCGCCTTAGTTAATTTAAGATTTTTTATATTTGAAATAATCCTAAGATATAGTTATAATAGCAAAATATTTGAATGAGCCTTTTCAGGAATCTTTTTCGCTCTAAATCTAATAAAGAGAAAGAGGAAATAAAATCTAATGACCGAGGTAAATACATGCCTCAAGTTAAATTACCAATAGATGAAAGTTTTACAATAAACTTTAAAGCTAATGGTGGTAAATTCTTGTATTGTGAAAACTTAGATGAAATCTTCGAAAATATTTCTCAAATTTTAATAGAGAACAATTGGCAGGAAAAAACTGCTTTTTTTTATGACAAAAAATTAAAAAAACGCTTTGCTCCTTGTAATCTTAAAACCGGAAAGTTAAGCGATGCAACTTACTTTATTACTACTTGCGAAAACCTTATAGCAGATGATGGGTCTCTTTTAATATCATCAAACCAAATAGCAGAAAAAAAATTACCAGAATTTCCAAATCATGTTATTGTTTTTGCAACTACAAGTCAAATAGTTACGAATATAGGAGAAGGTTTGCGAGAAATTAAATCTAAAAATTCACAAATCCCTACTAATATAACTACCATAAAGCATTTTAAACAAGCTGACGAAAAAGATTTTTTAAGTTATGGTAGTCCTTCAAAAAACTTATATTTGTTACTTTTAGAAGACTTATAACAACTAAATGAAGGAAACACTAACCAGAGGACTTTCAGGTTTACTTTATATTGTATTACTTATTGGATCATTATTCAATGAGCATGCTTTTCTAATACTTTTTTTTCTTTTTGGATTGGTTTGTTTAAACGAATTCATGAAACTTATTGAATTAAAAAGCCCTTTGCCTTATATTATTTTTGCTGTATTATATTTTGTTTTTGGATATTGGCAAACGTTCATGAATTCTACTGTTGGATTAGATGAGGCCACAAGAATATTACAAATTGTAACTATATTTGTCCAATTGTTTTTAATAAAAGATTTATTTTCTGAGAAAACAATTCCATTATTTCAATCCAAGCGTTTTATATTAACTACATTTTACCTTTCTAGTGCTTTTGTTTTTTTAATACTTATAGCAAACTATAAAAATGTATTTAATCCTAAAATACTACTAGGTGCTTTTATTTTGGTGTGGATTAATGATACTTTTGCATACTTAGTAGGGAAATCTATAGGGAAACAGAAATTATTTCCTAGAATTTCTCCAAAAAAAACTGTAGAAGGTTTTCTTGGCGGATTATTATTTACCTGTATTTCAAGCTATTTCATTGCCAAATTTACAAACACACTAGACTTTAATAATTGGTTAATTTTAAGTGTTATTGTAAGCGTTATAGGTACTATTGGAGATTTAATAGAATCCAAATTTAAGCGTCAAGCTAAAGTAAAAGATAGCGGTTCTATTATGCCTGGGCATGGCGGTTTGCTAGACCGCTTTGATAGTATTATTTTTGCAGCACCGTTTATTTATTTATTCTTAAGAATTTTACAGTATGTTTCATAAAGAAGGTCATAAAATAATAACAATAACGTTTATAGTTATTATCGCTTTATTTTTAGTAGTCGACAAGTATGTAGGCATCGCATGGTTACAATATTTATTATTTACCACACTAGCTGTATTCTTATTTTTAATACTTCAATTCTTTAGAAATCCAAAACGCAATACAGAATTAAATGACGCAACTGTAGTTTCGCCTGTAGATGGTAAAGTTGTAGTTATAGAAGAAGTTTTCGAGCCAGAATTTTTTAAAGACAAACGTTTACAAGTTAGTGTTTTTATGTCTCCTATAAATGTGCACGTAACACGTTACCCTATTGGAGGAAAAGTGGCCTATAGCAAATACCATCCTGGTAAATATTTAGTAGCTTGGCACCCAAAAGCGAGTACAGAAAACGAACGCACTACTGTAGTTGTAGAAAATAATAATTACGGAAAAGTATTATTTAGGCAAATTGCTGGCGCACTTGCTAAGCGTATTGTAAACTATGCCAAAGTAGATCAAGATGTTGTACAAGGTAGCGACCAAGGCTTTATTAAATTTGGGTCGAGAGTAGATTTATATTTACCTTTAGACACTAATATTAAAGTAAAACTTAACGATAAAGTACGTGGGGGTGAAAGTATTATCGCTCAAAATTAAAAATGAATTCAGAAGAAGAAGCATTAGAATTAGCATTTAATGACGCTGTACAGCGTATAAATGACCATACAGAGCCTTTTCCTGCCGATTTTTTACTTCGCCTTTATGCCTACTACAAAAAGGCCACTAATAATTACGAAAGACCTAGTAGTAGAACTCCTATTATTAATGCTTTTAAAACAAATGCATTATTCCAGATACAACACATTAACGAAGAGGAAGCTAAGCGTACTTATATAGACTTGGTAAACAACTATTTCCTATACCGTAAGTAAGTTAATAATTTTAATTATCCACATTATTATCATTTCTTTATTTTACTTTTATAGTAAATTAAAACCATTCGCCATGTTAAAAAACAGAATTGTAGCTCTCTTCTTTTATATTGCTTTTACTAGTATTTGCTACTCACAGTCTAAAACAAACTTAAAAGAAATTAACCAAGTTTGGTTTAAGTTTTACCAAGCGTTTGAGACTTTAAATTATGAGCCTATGGCAGAAATACACTCTAAAAAACTAATACGTATTTCTGGAGGGCAACGTATCTATGACTATAATACTTATATAAATAATTATAAAACTAGATTTAAAAACTCTAAACAAAATAATACTACTAATAAAATTATACTTCGTTTCTTAGAACGCATTAACAATGATTCTACTGCAAGCGAAAGAGGTATTTATAAGTTAATAGTAAACCAAGGCAAACCCACCGAAAAAAGTTATTTTGGTAAATTCCATGTTCTTTTTCTTAAAGAAAATAATACTTGGAAAATACTAATGGATTATGATTCTACTGAAGGTAATACAATAGGCGAAGATGATTTTTTAAAGGCTTATACTATTGACAACTTTAATTATTTTATAAAAGAATAGAGAGTCGTTTATTTATTATAAACTCCAATTATTTTAAACTAATTTTCAATCCCATTTCTTTTTTCATCATTAGTAATACTTCTGCATTTCCCATAGCATCATCAACAGGATTATGTGTATGTACTGTTTTGCGTAAATGTTTCCATTTAGCAAATGTATCCTTTTCAAGTCCACAAAATAAGTCTGATAGTCGCCTAGATGAATACCCAAAAGGATTTTCGTTTATAAAATGGTGAAAGTACCAACAAATAAACATCCAATCGAACCCATTATTGTCGCTAATAAAAATTGGTCTCCCTTTAGAGTTTTCTTTAATCCAATCTTTAAAATCTAACATTACTTTTTTGGGGTCATTGAATTGTAATGTTTCTTCTCGTGTAAAACCAGAAACAGCTAAAGCATCTTCATTATAATTTTCAGATATAGGTTTTAACTCCCCATAAAATGTTCTATTTAAATGCTCATCTACCAAGACAGCACCAAAGCAGATCATGGAAAAATCTCCAGGAATTGGCCCATCGGATTCTATATCTACCATTATGTAACTCATAGTATACTTAATTGAACGTTAAAAAGATAATCTATTTATTTTTCTAATCTATAACAAATTTTAATGGTTGCCCTATTGCTCCATTAGGAAAACTAATACCTAATAATGCAGATAATGTTGGTGCAATATCTGTAATCTCAGTTTTTGTTACTGTACTTCCTTTTTTAATGCCTTTACCATAAAATAACAAAGGCACATGTGTATCGTAATTTAAAGCAGAACCATGTGTAGATCCTGTTTTTCCATAACTAATTACTGCTGGCGCTTTTACTATTATTACATCTCCAGATCGTTTTTGATTATAGCCGTTTTGTAATAGTTTTTCTATTCCTGTTGTAAAAGCTGCAGTTTGCATTGTTCCGGCAGAATAGACCTTTTCTATATCTTTATAAGTAATCAACTCATTAACTATAGCGTTTTGTACAGTATTTAAATTAACATCTAATAATTGAATAAGTGCTTTATCTAAAAATATTTGGTCATTGCTAATATTTTCTATGAGGTTAGAAGCTCCAAATTGTTTAAACAAAAAGGCGTCTAGTTTTTCTTTTAATCCTTTAGAATTGAAATATCCTGCTGGGATATTAACACTTTGTAAATACGCAGGAACTTCCACAGCACCATGATCTGATGTTAAAAATACGGTATATTCTCCTTTACCTACTTTAGCGTCTAATGCTGTAAAAATACGCTCTAAATCTTTATCTAATCTAATATAAGTATCTTCAAGCTCTTTAGAGTTTACTCCAAAATTATGGCCTACGTAGTCTGTGCTAGAAAAACTCACTGTTAAAACATCTGTAATATTATCTTTTCCTAATTGCTCTCCATCTAGAGCTGCAATCGCAAAATCTGCAACAATACTGTTTCCGTATGGTGTTGCTTTTATAATATCGAAGCCTCTATTTTTATCCTTTAATGTTGCTAAATCGTAAGGAAACGTTGCTGTGCTTTTGCCTTTAAAACCACCTTCGTATGTGTTTAAATCGCTCCCACTCTCTGTGTAAGTATTAATATCATAAAACGTATCCCATACTTTTAAATAGCTACTTGCTTTTCCTGAAGCGTTAAAGTTTTTTACCCAAGTTGGTAAACTATTCATGTAATATGTACTTGAAATAAAGTTTCCTTCATCTTTTCCATTAAACCAATATGCGGCATTTGCAGTATGTCCCGCTGGTAAAATAGCCCCTCTATCTTTAATAGAAATACCTATCGTTTTTCCTTTTAATTGTGTAAACAACCTATTTTCGTCTGCAAAGGTTGTTGTTTTCATTCTACGAGGAGACATTTGTCCTGCTGTAGATTGTGTTCCTACGGATTGTACGGTTTTATCTCCTGCACAATACACAGATTTTTTTATTGTTTTATCATACCAATTGTTAGCTATAATACCATGATACTTTGGTGTTGTTCCTGTATAAATCGATGCATGACCAGGCCCTGTATATGTTGGCACATAATTGTAATGATTATTTTTACAGTTAAATCCCGCATTCATCATGCGCTTAAATCCGTTATCTCCATACTTATTATAAAAACGTGTTAAGTAATCGTATCGCATTTGGTCTACTACAATTCCTACTACTAGTTTAGGTTTTACATAAATCTCTTTATTTGCTGGCTTTGCAACAGTGGCTGTCACTTCATTTTGTGCTTTACAACTTATAAGTAATAACATTACAACAGCACTCAGAAAAAATCTCATAATAAATTCATTTTAGTATAGGGTTCAAAAATACAGCTTTCATTTTAGTTATTATTTTAAATTCTAGTTAAGAAAAACAAAAAGAGACCTAATAATTACATTGTTTATAACTTAGAAACGGCTCTAACTTATCTTAATTTAAAATTAGTATTGAACTAAACTAGACTTTTTATACTTTAGCACCAATAAATTAACTTATGCAGTACCTACACAATATTGGTGTTTATTTTTTAATGATTTTCGAAATGTTTCGTAAACAAACCAAATGGTCTGTTATGAAGCAACTAATATTAAAAGATATCGATGATTTAATTATTGGATCATTAGGTATTGTTTCTTTTATTGCTTTTTTTGTTGGTGGTGTAGTCACTATACAAACGGCTTTAAATATAGACAATCCGCTTATTCCAAAATATCTAGTTGGTTTTGCTACTAGGCAATCTATTATTCTAGAATTCGCACCTACTTTTATGTCTATTATTATGGCTGGAAAAGTTGGTTCTTTTATTACATCTAGTATTGGTACCATGCGTGTTACGGAACAAATAGATGCTTTAGAGGTTATGGGTATTAACTCTTTAAACTACTTAGTATTTCCAAAATTTATTGCTTTAACATTATATCCTTTTATTATTTCTATTGCCATGTTTTTGGGTATCATGGGCGGTTTAGCTGCCTGTATTTTTGGAGGATATGCTTCTATAGATGATTATATTTTAGGTATACAAACAGAATTTATACCATTTCATATTACTTATGCTTTTATAAAAACATTATTATTTGCTTTTGTATTGGCTACAGTACCTTCTTACCATGGGTTTTATATGAAAGGGGGAGCTTTAGAAGTTGGTAAAGCCAGTACAACATCTTTTGTTTGGACTAGTGTTATTATTATCCTTTTAAATTATATATTAACCCAATTATTACTTAGTTAATGATAGAAGTTAAAGACTTACATAAATCGTTTGGAGAGGCACATATTTTAAAAGGTATTACAACTACTTTTGAAAAAGGTAAAACCAATCTTATTATTGGGCAAAGTGGTTCTGGTAAAACAGTTTTCCTAAAGTGTTTATTGGGTTTATTCGATTATGAAGAAGGTAGTATAGCCTATGATGGGGAAATCTTTTCAAAACTTACTGAAGCTAAAAAACGAGACATGCGCGCAAATATTGGCATGGTATTTCAAGGGAGTGCTTTATTTGATTCTATGACTATAGAAGAGAATGTAATGTTTCCTCTACAGATGTTTACTAAGCTTAGTAAAAGTGACATGAGAGAGCGTGCTAATATTGTTTTACAACGTGTTAACTTGCCAGATGCCCATAAAAAAATGCCTAGTGAGGCTTCTGGAGGAATGCAAAAGCGAGTTGCTATTGCTCGCGCCATAGTTAATAATCCTAAATATTTATTTTGTGATGAGCCTAATTCTGGTTTAGATCCAAAAACGGCTATTGTAATAGATAATTTAATTCAAGAAATTACTGAAGAATATAATATAACAACTGTTATTAATTCTCACGATATGAATTCTGTTATGGAAATTGGTGAGAAAATAGTATTCTTACGTAATGGTTTAAAAGCCTGGGAGGGTTCTAAACATACCATTTTTAAAACAGATAATGAGATTGTTACAGACTTTGTATATTCTTCTAATTTATTTCAAAAAGTGCGTGAGGCTTATTTAAAAGAGAACAAATAAATTATCCTCTTTAAATATTATTCGTTATTCTTTTTTACTACCAGTGTATCTAATTTAAGCCTTAATTTCAGCCATTCTTTTAGTCTTAGCTCTTGCTTTAATTGTGCTTCTTTAGTAATTAATGAGTCATTCCATTTTACTAAAAACACATCAACTGTGTCTAATGTTTTAAAATTAGAATTAATCACTTTAGAATAAGATAGCTTTTCTAAATTTTCATAATTTATTTTCACCTCTTCAGTAATGTTCTCAAATGGAATATAGTTTCGCTCCAATTTAGAGAGTTGTTTTACTTTACTTTCTAAAAATGTGATTTTTTGTTGCTGACTCATTAAGTCTAATGAATCACGTGTTCGCAACTCTTCCATATACTCTAAGTTGTTAATCTCCTTATTTTTTGTTTGATTAATAACTAAATCCGTATTCTTTAAATTACTATAAGCAACAAAACGTTGCTTAAGCACTGCTTTAGTCTCGTCAGAAATCTTATCAGAGCCAAATGTTGTTAATTCTATAACCGATGGTCCAGAAGGGTTATAATCTGGAGTTGCGCTCTTTTTTATATAACGTGCATTTGGTAATCCATTCAATTCATTGGCTATAAATCGCTTAGCATCTGCTTCAAACTGACTCTTTTTTAACACATTTAAAAATGTCATAACAGCTGGTATCATTACTACTATAGCTACTAAAGATGCAATTCTAGCAATACGTTTTCGTTTTGCCGAATTGGCATATTTAAGCATAGGAAACCTTAAAATTTTTAAGACTAAAAATGTTGCCAAAGCTATAAAAATGGTATTTATAGTAAATAAATACATGGCTTGTCCAAAATAAATGAAGTTTCCTTTTGCTAAACCGTAACCTGCCGTACATAAAGGCGGCATTAACGCTGTTGCTATGGCTACTCCAAAAATTACAGAGGCTATTGTTCCTTTTTTTGTTCGTGCTATTATTAAGGCTAGCCCTCCAAAAAAGGCTATTAATACATCTCTTATATCTGGCTGAACTCTACCTAATAACTCTGATGTATCTTCGCTTAACGGAAAAAATCTAAAAAACAGAAACGCTGTTATTAAACTTAAAACAATCATTACCGCTAAATTTATTAGCGATTTCTTTAAGGTGTCTATATCGTTAATGGCTATTGATAGTCCTATTCCTAAAATTGGCCCCATTAAAGGCGATATTAACATGGCTCCAATTACTACAGCGGTAGAGTCTGCATTTAAACCTATAGAGGCCACAAATATGGAACAAATTAAAATCCAAGCGGTAGCTCCCTTAAATGGAATATCTACTTTTATAGCTTCTATAGTTGCATCTCTGTCGGTATCATCTCTAAAATCTAATAACTCTACAAAAAAGGTTTTTATACTTTTAAAAAAACCTTGCGCATCTTTCCTTACAGCTTCTTTAGATTGTTTTACTGAATCTTCTTTATTTACTTCTTCATCAGTAAAATTGAATTTATTTTCTTCCATAATTGTGTTAATTCGTAGAATCTTTTATGTTTATCCTAAATGGTTTCCGAAGTTATTCTTCACTTTTTGCAGTACTTTTTTAATGTCCTGTTCTTTCTTTTTCGGGTATATTAATAGCACCTCATCTTTGTCTACTATAATATAGTCTTTTAAACCATCCACTACAACTACTTTATCCTTTTGTGTGCGTATCATATTTCCAGAAGTTCCTTCTGTTAATATTCTCGCATTTACTACAGCATTATTATTGTCATCTTTATCTAGTTTATCATACAAACTACCCCATGTTCCTAAATCGTTCCAATCGAATGTTGCAGGAAGTACATAAACGTTATTTGATTTCTCCATAATTGCATAGTCTACAGAGATATTTTCGGCTTTACCATAATTGTCTCTTATAAAATCGTCTTCGAACTCTGTATTGTAAACTGCGTTTCCTTTTTCAAATAAATTAAATAGTTCTGGTTGATTGGTTTTAAAGGTTTCTATAACTGTTTTTACACTCCACATGAAAATGCCTGCATTCCATAGAAAATTACCTTTAGCTATAAATCCTTTTGCTGTTTCGTAATCTGGCTTTTCTCTAAATTGATTTACTGGTTTGATGGTTTCGATAGAATGCGTATTATATTCTATGTAGCCGTATCCTGTATTTGGAAAGGTTGGCTGTATTCCTAATGTCATTAACGCATTATTGTTTTCACAAAACTCAAAAGCTTCTTGAACATTTTTTGCAAATGCTGCTTCATTTTCTATCCAATGATCGCTTGGTGCTACAATCATTACTGCTTCTGGGTTTTCTTTCTGAATTTTTAATGATGCATATAATATGCACGGTGCTGTATTACGCATTGCTGGCTCTAAAACGACTTGTCGCTTTGTTATTTCTGGTAATTGTTGAAATACTAAGTCGTTATAGCGCTCATTCGTTAAAATGAAAATATTTTCTTTAGGAATACTTTGCGATAATCGCTGAAACGTTTTTTGAATAAGTGTTTCTCCCGTTCCTAACATATCATGAAATTGTTTAGGAAATGCTTCTGTACTTACTGGCCAAAATCGAGATCCGACACCGCCTGCCATTAATATTGCGTAATAATTTTTATTCATAGTTTATTCCTATTCTTTCTATACGTTTACTTTATTTAAACTGCATTACATCGTTTATAAGCGTTACGTATTTAACCAGTTTTTTTATTCTTTAGGGAGTTTAATCATTCTAATAGCAGTACTTCTGCATTTGGGTTAAAAAGATACACTTTTCCTGTATTAATTTCAACACATTCATAACGTTTTGTACGTTTTTTTATTTTTTTAAAGCGTCTTCCGTTATACAATTCAAATATGCTTCCTATTGGTAATTGAGAGACATAATGATTATTGTTTGGGGCATCGTATTTTTTTAATGCTAGTGCTAATGTTATATCTGTATCACTAGAGGCTTTAGGATTTTTAAAATGATTTGCTAATAACGGCAACAAATGCGAAGGAAATACATTTGGGTTTATAAATGGCAGCATTAATTG
The DNA here is from genome assembly GCF_053601615.1 of Pontimicrobium sp. MEBiC06410. Classification (NCBI taxonomy): domain Bacteria; kingdom Pseudomonadati; phylum Bacteroidota; class Flavobacteriia; order Flavobacteriales; family Flavobacteriaceae; genus Pontimicrobium; species Pontimicrobium sp. MEBiC06410. Next base: position 36,014 of record NZ_JBSHNT010000152.1, on the reverse strand, counting down.
TTGAAAAGTATGCTTCCACTCTACTCCATGTGGTTTTATTAAACGTCCATAGTTTTTAAACGCCTCAAAATGTGCTATTTCATGTATTAATGTAATTAAAAAGCGATAGCTATTTAAATTTCCATTTACTGTTATTTGATGCTTTCCATTTGGTAATTTTCTATAATCACCGTGTCTTGTTTTACGTTCTTTTTTTACTAATACGGTTAAGTTATCATGTTCTAAAAGTTGTAAAACGCGTGGTATTGCTTGTTCGGGAATATAATTTTGTAATGTAATCTGCATTATAGCAAAAGTAAGTTTTTTATTTAATACAAATCTTGTTTATTTTTTATGGTTATTACACAAACAAGATACTTCTATTTTATTATGATGTAAACTTGCTATTGCAATAAAAATAATGGGTATTTAAATATAGAAAACGGAGATACTAAAAAACGGTAAACACTCTCAAAGCTTTATTTTTTTTGAGTGTTTACCGTTTATACTTATTCTCTACACAGAAAGTATTACATACGTTCTGGAGCATTAATGCCTAATAGACTTAAGGCGTTCTTTATAGTATTAGAAACTAATTGCGATAATTGTACTCTGAATACTTTTTCTGTTTCATTACCTGTTCCTAATATTTGTACGTTTTGATAAAATGAATTAAAATCTTTTACTAAATCGTAAACATAATTAGCTACTAATGCAGGGCTATGTTGTTTGGCTGCATTTTGTATTATTTCTGGAAATAGCTGCACTTGTTTTAGCAATGCTTTTTCTTTTTCATGCAGGGTTAATGTTACTTCTGTTGCACTTAACGCCTCCTTATCACTTATACTTGCTTTTCTTAATATCGATTGAATTCTAGCATACGTATATTGTATAAAAGGCCCTGTATTTCCTTGAAAATCTATAGATTCTTTAGGGTCGAATAATATACGTTTTTTAGGGTCTACTTTTAATATGAAATATTTTAAAGCTCCTAATCCTATTGTTTCGTATAATTTATCTTTCTCTGCATCGGTATAACCGTCTAGTTTTCCTAGTTCTTCAGAAATCTCTTTTGCTGTATCTGCCATTTCAACAATTAACTCATCGGCATCTACAACTGTTCCTTCTCTACTCTTCATTTTACCTGATGGCAAATCTACCATTCCATAACTTAAATGGTGTAGATTTTTTGCCCAGTCGAATCCTAATTTTTTTATAATTAAAAACAGTACTTTAAAGTGATAGTCTTGCTCATTACCAACCGTGTAAACCATACCGCCTACATCTGGGTAATCTTTTATACGTTGTATTGCTGTACCAATATCTTGTGTCATGTATACTGCTGTACCATCACTACGTAATACTATTTTTTCGTCTAATCCATCACTTGTTAAATCGCACCAAACAGATCCATCTTCTTTTTTAATAAACACTCCTGTTTTTAGGCCTTGATCTATAAATTCTTTTCCTAATAGGTACGTTTTACTTTCGTAGTATAAGCAATCAAAATCTACTCCTAAATTTTTATAGGTTATATTAAATCCGTCATAAACCCATTGGTTCATCATTTCCCAAAGTGCTACAGTTTCTTCATCTCCTGCTTCCCATTTTAAAAGCATTTTTTGGGCTTCAACTAAAATTGGGGCTTGTTTTTTTGCTTCTTCTAGTGTTTTCCCTTCCGCTATTAACGCTTCTATTTCTTTTTTATACTCTTGGTCAAACTTTACATAGTAATTACCTACTAACTTGTCTCCTTTTAAACCTGTACTTTCTGGAGTTTCTCCATTTCCAAAACGTTTCCATGCCAACATGCTTTTGCATATATGGATACCTCTATCGTTTATAATTTGTGTTTTGTATACTGTTTTTCCAGATGCTTTTAAAATTTCTGCAACACTATACCCTAACAAGTTATTTCTAACATGCCCTAAATGCAATGGTTTGTTGGTGTTTGGAGAAGAGTACTCAACCATAACGGCTTTATCTTCTTCTTTAGGTTTTGCAAACCCATAAGTTGTATTGGTTTTTATGGTATTAAAAAAGTTAATATAGAAGGCATCACTTATTTCAATATTTAAAAAGCCTTTTACTACATTAAAGCCAACAACGTCTTCTAAATGATCTAATAAGTATTGTCCTATCTGGTTTCCTATTTGCACAGGGTTTCCTTTTACAACGCGCAACATTGGAAAAACAACAATTGTAATATCTCCTGCAAACTCTTTACGAGTAGCCTGAAATTCTACGGTTTGCAAATCTGCACTAAAAATTGTTTTTACTGCTTGTTGTACGTGATTCGATAAGATCGCTTGTAAGCTCATTTATAATATTTTTTAGACGGACAAAGATAATATTTTTATTATTTGATTATTACACTATTTGGTTTTAAAATACCTAAGTTCTTATGTGGGTTTGCTTTGTTCTTTTTTAGAATCCTATGGATAGAAACTTATGCTTAATTGTGTATTTTTTAATGCTCTCTTATAGAAAAATGTTAGATCAACCTTTTAGCTTTTAACGTGTTAATTTTTAATGCTGGTAAAAAAACCGAATAGTTTATCGTTTTAATTAACATTATATCGATATATTACATCATCAAACCGATAAAGGTTCATTTAATCTAATTTTTTGTCAGTAAATCCCATAAATTAGTTTTTTTATTTATTTTTTTCAATTTTTGTCGTGCTATTAACCTAAAATTAAGGCTTGTAAATGTCATTACAAATTTCAATTCTATTTTTTAACCCCTTTAAACAGCTCAAATAGCTTTATTCTATGCTCTTAAAAAATACATGAGAAATTCCCTTATTTTTTTGTACTTATTTATATCTCTACTAGGTTATTCTCAAACTAAAGATTTAGAGCAACTTACTATAGATTTAGCATTTAAACAAGTGGACTCTACAAAAGTAAATACTTGTTTAGAGATTATTAAATTATATCATGCTGCTAATGATTATGATTTAGCTTTAAAATATATTGAACAAAGCGAAAAACTATCTAAAGATTTAAATTACAATAAAGGGCTTGCTGAAACATTATATTTAAAAGCCTTAATTACTGCAAAAAAAGAAGAACATATTAAGGCAATTAATTACTATACTAAAGCTAAGCGTTTATATACTGATTTAAACGATTCTTTAATTATAGCTAAAATTAATAGCAAGTTAGGGGTTCTTAAAATTAAAACAGGGAACTATAGAGAGGGAATTGTAGACGCTCTATCTGGTATTCAGGAATTAGAACATAAAAAGTTATACAGAGATTTAGCTTATGCCTATAAAAATTTAGCCAAAGCCTATCAATACACTAATGCTTTAGATGATGCTATTATTTATTATTTAAAAAGTTTAGAGAAAGATAACCTCCTTAAAGATTCTATAAATATTATAGTTTCTAGTAAAAATCTAGCAGACCTTTACTTAAAAAAACAAGAGTTTAATGATGCTATAGGCTATTATACTGGAGCTTTAGAGTATATTAAAAGAACAGATACCGTTTTAAAGGCTCAAATTTTCCCCAAATTGGGTAAAGCTTATGTTAAAACAAAACGTTATGCTCTTGCAAAAAAAACACTTAATGAAGGGCTTAAATTAAATAGAATACTAAAAAACGACAATGGTATTCTTATGTCATTAAATAATTTAGGAGCATTGAGTTTTTTGACTAAAAATTATGTTGAAGCTGATGATTATTTACTGGAGGCAGGAAACATTGGAAGGGTTATAGATAACAGAGAGGAACTATTAAGTACGTATCTTTTACACAAGACATTAGATTCTACAACTAATAACTTTAAACGTGCTTTTGCCTGGCAAAGGGAGTACTATAAACTAAAAGATAAAATTGAAATTAGTAAAAAGGAGACCATTTCTAATACCATTGTTAAAGCTATTAACGATTCTATTAATGTTGCTGCATTAGCGCAAAAACCTATTGTCAACATCAAAACACCTCCTAAAACTGCTGTAATAGTAGATAATAAAGAAAACATTAGTAGGTTAAAGCTTGTATTTTATACTTTACTAGCTGCCTTTGCAATTGCGCTTATATTTTTTGTACCTGCATATTTAAAGCGTAACAACCAATTAAAGTATACTAGAGAGTTAGAAGAAAAAAACCAAAAGATAGAACAGCAAAACGAAGCCATTTTAGAGCAAAGTAAATACTTAGAGAGTATTAATCACGTTAAAGACAAACTGTTTTCTATAGTTTCACATGATTTAAAAGATTCTTTAACGTCTACTCAAGGTTTTATAGACTTGCTTAAGGAGGGTTCTCTTTCTGATGAAGAATTTAATAGTTTATTGCCTGAATTAAGTGATAATGCTAACAATGCATCCTTATTGCTTTTTAATTTACTAAACTGGTCTAAATCGCAAATGCAATCTCTAGAAGCAAAACCTTCTTTATTTGATATTCAGGAAGTTTTTGAAGATAAATTAAAACTCGTTGAGCAAAAAATTATAACTAAAGGTATTAATTTAATAAATAATACAACACGCGAATATGTATTTGCTGACAGAAGTATGGTAGAAATCATCATTCAGAATTTATTGGCTAACGCAGTAAAATTCTGTGAAAATGGCGACTCTATTACGATTAATAATAAAACTAGTGTAAATAGCAAAGCGATTATAAGTATTGCAGATTCTGGTATTGGTATTTCTAAAGAAAATCAGGATAAATTATTTAATGATAAAGCCTTCTCTACTGTTGGCACCAATAATGAAAAAGGTACTGGCTTAGGGTTAACTATTTGTAAAGAAATGGTAGAACTTAATCAAGGACGCATTTGGGTGGATAGTGAGCTTAAAAAAGGTAGCACGTTTTATATTGAGCTACCCAAAAGTAAAACTGGTTATTCGTTATTAAATTAATTTATGTACGATATAATTATCTACGTTTTATTAGGGTTATCTGTAGGTTATATTGGTGGTTATGCTGGTATTGGAGGCGGACCTTTTCTCGTTTCTTTTTTAGTTATTGTCATGGGTATGTCTCAGTTAATGGCACAGGGAAATATTTTAACGATGATGTTAGGCCCTATGAGTCTTCTGGGGGTGCTATCGCTTTATGGTTATGTAAAAAAACTATGGGGTAGTATAATTGTTGGTGTTTTTGCTTATTGTTTGTTTTCTTACTTTGGCGCTATTGGAGCATTCTATTTAGGAGAAATCCATTTATCTACTTATTTTGCAATTCTACTTATAGTTATTGCCGCAATCCAGATTAGCACACTTCTTTCTAAAAAAAACAATTCTAACTCTCAAGAAGTAGAGCGTGTTTCTTTACTATGGGTTTTTACTTTAGCTGCTGTTACAGGTGTTTTTGGTGGGCTTTTTGGCATTGGTGCGGGTGTATTAATGATACCTGTTCTTACTATTTTATTAAAGTTAAAAAAAGAATTTGCAAGGGCTTTAAGTTTATCTATACTAATTCCTCCTGTTAGCTATGGCGCTTTTATTAAGTACAATGCTGAGCTTTCTATAAATTGGCAGTTAGTGTCTATACTTTTTTTTAGTTATTTTATTGCTAATTATTTTGGTACAAAAAAAGGAAGTAAAGCTTCCAAAAAAGTCTTTACTTCCATCTATTCAATTATACTATTAAGTATTGCTTTTATTTATTTGATAAAATAATAGAGTTATGCTTTTGGCAAAAACACTTCTGCCATCATGCAACGGGCACTACCACCTCCACAAGCTTCAATTGTGTCTAAAGAGCTTGATAAAATTTTACAATGTTTTTCTATAATGCTTATTTGTGCTTTAGATAAAGAATCGTACGCTGCCTGGCTCATTATTAAAAACAACTCATCGTTAGCTCCTTTTACTTGAAGCATATTACCTGCAAAATTATTTACTTGATCTTCGGTAATTCTTATGACTTCTTTACCATCTTCGGTTAAATGCTTTACAACTTGTTTACGTTCTTTTTTATCGTCTATACAGTCTAAACAGATCACTGCAAAAGTTTCTGCTAAACACATCATAACATTAGTATGATATATTGCTTTACGTTCTCCATTTACAGTTTGATTGGCTGTAAAAACTACTGGAGTATATTCGAAATCTTCACAGAACTCTATAAATAAACCTTCATCTGCACGTGGTGATAAGGCACAATATGCTTTTCTATTTTTGCGATCTAATAGTAAGCTTCCTGTTCCTTCTAAAAATACATCTTCTGCTTCAGCAGATGTATAATCCACTATATTTTCTATTTTAAATCCTTGAGATTCTAATGCTTCTAAAACATCTTCTCGACGCTCCAACCTTCTATTTTCTGCAAACATAGGGTATAATCCAACTGTTCCATTTTCATGAAAAGACACCCAGTTGTTTGGGAAAATTGAGTCTGGAGTATCAAACTCTTTTGTATCATCTACAACAACAACATTTATACCTACGCCTCTTAATTTTTCAACATAAGCATCAAACTCTTGCTGCGCTTTAGCGTTTACAGTTTCTGGCAATAAATTATCTATTACTTTTTGGTAATAGTTATTTACTGCAGTTTGCTCATTCATCCTAAAGCCTATAGGACGAATCATTAAGATTGTATTTGTTGTTTGTTGCATGGTTTACAAATTTTAGATTGCAAAAATAGAAAATATGAATATCATTTTTTCTTTTTTTTAATCAATTTATATTAGCTATTTCTTTTTTTTAATAAATACAAATATTACTCCTCCTATAATTAATAATGGCCAAATATTAATTAACCCTAAAAGCACAATTTCTATAGCATACATTCCATTAGATAAACTTGATTTTGTTTTACTCCAAAACGTTTTATTATAGGCTATTGGTTCTTCTTTATAGTCCACAGTTTCGTATAAATCTATTTGTATAGTACTGTAAGACACTTTGTTTGTTAGGTATTTTAATCGCCCTTGGTTTGCTTCAATTTCTTCTTGTATTACTCTTAATTTATCTTCTGTTTTTAAAATATCTTCAACTGTTTTAGCGTTTTTTCTTAGTATGGTTTCATAACGCGCTTTTACTTCTAATTTTGTTTTTAGGCGTGTTTCTAAATCTACATATTCTTCTGTAACATCTTTTGTAGTTATATTTTCATAATCTACAAATTCTGCTACTGTGCTTATGGAATCCATGATAGCATCAAAATGTAGGTTAGGGACTTTTATTGTAAATCTATTTTCTTTTGAGTATAAATTATTCTGCAACCTTAAGTCTGAAATATAGGCATTGTATTTAGCCGCCATATTTTTTATTACTGTGGTTGCTAATTTTACATTTTTCACCTTATAACGTATTGATGCCGATTTTATAATTTTTAACTCTTTAGGTGTTTTAATTTTATGAGAAATTGATGCTACAGGATTTGTATATGCCTCTTTTACATCACTCAAATAACTTTCTCCTTGTATTGCATCGTAAGTTTCTGTTATAGATGTAGACGCTGCTTTTACTTCTTCTTTATAATTACTGTTATTACAAGATGAAATTGTAAATGCTGTAATTATTACTGTAAAAAAGATTAGGCTTTTTAATTGTTTTGCTTTCATAATGTTATATTTTTAATGTTACTAAAGCAAACCTATCTTAATTTTGTATTTTGCTTTTGAAAAACGCTTGCAAAGCTTTTGTAAATCGTTTTACAATTTTCAACAATCTAAAAATCAAATAATTACTTCTTTTTGAATTCTGAAAACACATATCTTTTTCAATGCTTAAAGGCACAACTATTTAGTACGTTTTCTAAAAACCATAGTGTTACTGAAGCTATTGAAGATTGGAAAGGAGAAACGATTACTGCTTTTCAAGAAGATTTATTTCTGCAGTTAAAAGCAAAGGTTAGCGAAAAATGGTTTTATACCTACATTAAGAAAACACCTGAAAAACTTCCCAGAATAGATATTTTAAATTTATTAAGTAAATATGTTGGTTACGACAATTGGGAGGCTTTTAAAGTTGCGAATAAAAGTGTTACAAAAACCACAGTAAAGAACTCCAAAAAATGGCTTTGGACTTTATTACTTATACCTATTACATTTTTAATTTACAGTTCTATTACTGCTAAAAACACTTTTGAATTTTGTTTTCTGGATGATATTAAAAATGAGGCTATAACTAAAACCGTTTTAGATATTAAAATATTACAGAAAAAAGAATCTCCTATTTATTTAAAAACCGATAGTTTAGGTTGCTTTACTTATAAAACAAAACAAGAATCCATTACGTTTGTAGTACAATCGCCTTACCATAAAACAGATACTATTATTAGACATATTGGTTCTAACAGTAATCAAATTATAAAGTTAAAACCTGATGATTACGCTTTAATGCTTCATTATTACACCAACGGAAATATTAAAGATTGGAAAAAACATAAAGAACAGCTTCATTTATTATTTGCTGATAATGCTACCATTTACCAATTGTATGAAAACAATATTGGTATTGAAATTTACTCTAAGCCTGAATTTATAAGAACATTAACCATACCAACTAAAAGCTTAAAACGTATAAAAATATTAGATAAGACTATGAAAAATGGTAAAATAGTAACTCTTAAATTTATGATGAAATGAAAAAGGTAATCTACATATTTATGAGTTTAATTATTATCTCGTGCGCAAAACATGAATCTAAAAGCAAGGCTACTGATGCTCTAGAGGTTGAAAACATTTACAGTAGTGAAGAAACAACTGATGGGCTTACACTAGATTTAAAATTTACCACAAATGAATCTACCATTAACGAATACCAACTGCTAGCGACCCAAAAATTAAACGATGTTTATGATTTAATAAATTTAAAACAACAACATCCCGATTTTAAAGAGGATATTCAGGCCCAATTAAACGCTTTAATATTAAATAGTGATGCTCTACCTTTTTTTAATGGCAAAGTTTCTATTGAAAACATTACGCAAAAGGGTAATATTGTAAAGGTTTCAGATTCTATTTATAAAATGCAGCTTAACTTTAATGTTGTTTCAAAGAATAAGACTATTAAAGATTCTATAAATGCCTCTATTACTACTAAAGTAGAAATTATTAATGGTGCGCCTGTAAAAACAAATAAAATTCATTTTTCTGTAATAGATTAAAGCTCTATTTACTTCCACTTGATGCCACACCCTACACTTGGTTTTTGAGGGGTTATAGGTTTTGCTTTATTTAATACCGCATCTATAGCATTACGTATATCGTTTCCTGTTAACGGTTTTCCGTTTCCTGGTCTAGAATCGTCTAGTTGTCCATGGTACGTTGTTTTTAAATCTGCATCAAACACATAAAAATCGGGCGTGCATGCAGCATCGTATGCTTTTGCTACTGCTTGGGTTTCATCATACAGATACGGAAATGGATACTGTAGCCGTACCGCTGTTTCTTTCATTAACTCTGGGCTATCTTGAGGATAACGCTCTACATCATTACTGCTTATGGCTATAAAGCCTATACCTTGCGCTTTGTAATCATTAGCCAGTTTTACTAATTCATCGTTTACATGTATTACAAAGGGACAGTGATTACATATAAACATAATAACAGTTCCTTTTGCTCCTTTTAAATCTTGTAATTGTAATAGTTTACCAGACACGGTGTCTTGCAAAATAAAGCTTGGAGCTTCTGTTCCTATTGGAAAAGGGTTAGAAGGTGTTAATGCCATCGTTTATATTTTTAATTATTAATCTTAAATTTTATAGTAATGCCTTTTTCTTAAAAACCGTTAGGTTTGTATAACCTTATAATGCATACTACAGCCATTTCTTTTTTCTGAAGTATATTAGTAGGCTTATAAATACTATTATCATGAACGCCCAAATTATTTGATATCCGTATGGGGATTTTAATTCGGGCATATTTTCAAAATTCATTCCATAGACACCAACTATAAAGGTTAACGGTATAAATATCGTAGCTATAATAGTTAGTACTTTCATAATACTATTCATTTTATTACTAACTGTAGTCATGTACATATCCATTAACCCCCAAATCATTTCTCTAACTACATCAATATTTTCACTAATTAAAACGATCTGATCTTGTAAGTCTCGATAATAGTTTAAGGTTTTTTCTTTTATTAGTGTGGAATCTGTTTTTACAATTCTTCCTATAACTTCTCTCGACGGAAAAATATTTCTTCTTACTCTTAAGATATCATTCTTTAAAAGTTGAATATCTTTAGTAATTCCTTCATGAGTACTCTCTACAAATAGTTCGTTCTCAAGTCCCTCTACTTTATCACTTATAGAATCAATAATAGAGAAATAATTATCGACAATGGCATCCATGAGTGCAAAACCAAGGTAATCTGCTTCAGAGTTTCTAACGCGAGACTTCTCGTTTTTAAGGCGTGTTCTAACACCATTAAAAACATCTTTTTCAGATTCTTGAAATGTAATTACGTAATCTTTACCTATAACTAAAGAGACATGTTCGCTTACAAAATCTGTATCTGCATCAAAGTATAGCATTTTAATGACAATAAATAAATAAGACTCATATTCATCAATTTTAGGGCGTTGTCCTGTATCTACAATATCTTCTAATATTAATGGATGCAACTTAAATAAGTCGCCAATTTTTATAATATTGTCTGTATGGCTCAAACCATTTACATTAATCCAAGTAATATTACCGTTATCTTTAAATCCTTGGATTTCTTCAATAAAATCAGTTTTTAATGTATTAATACTTTCACTAGAAAAATCATAAACCTCTAAACTGGTTTTTAAATTTTCCTTATCGCCAAGGTATATAACCTCACCTGGTGCTTTACCAATACTCTTTTTATGTTTTCTTCTTTTAACTTTACTCATTTTATTTAACTTATGTCTATCCATTACAAAAAATGTCTTGATAGGTATAAACAAATATATATAATAATCAACGGTTTTACTTTTAAACGTTATGCTGTATTAAGTCTATTTATTATAAACATCTGTTTTTACATGTATTTTATTGCCATTAGTAAATGAGTCAAGACTTTTAACATTTGAGCTAAGTTAAACCTCTCTTTCTCTATAGCTTTGCAGTGTACAAAAGAAGTTTAACCTTAAAATTCAAATTTTTATTATGAAAAATTACATAACAACAGCTTTAATTCTTGTAACTGGTTTAGCTGTTTCTCAAAATAAACCAACAGACAAAATTACAACGACACAAACTAAAATAGTAAAAGCTAAAGATGGTAATACTACATACGATAAAAAAGTAAAAGTAATTACTACTAAAGAGCAAGAAGTAAAATTAGACCCTAAAGATAAGGGGAAGATTGATGGCGATAGAGTATTCCCACCTACTAAAGTCACTAAAACAATATTAGTTGATAACGATAAAGATCCATTTTATGATGAGCTTACTAAAGTTAAATATTATAAGCACAATGGAAACAAATATGCTTTTGAAAAAACTAGCGAAGGGTTTGTAATGAACTATTTTAAAAACAATAAAAAATTAAAATCTGGTAAAGCAATTAAATCTAGTTCTAACCCTTATTACTTGGTTGTAAACGGAGATAAGCAAGGTGTTGGTTATTTTGACAACAACAACAAATTTATTGTTGAATACATTAGTATTGATGAAGATAAAATAGAAAGAAGTGAATTTGAAAATTCAGACTTTTAATCTAATAAATTATTAATTATAGAAAAACGGTTACTACACAGTAACCGTTTTTTTTATGCCTTTAAAGCATATGAGTTAAAGTCAAACTTATTTGAGTAAACAAACTTTAAACGTCTCCATTATCTTTGCAGTGTAAGACTTCAATAGAGCTATAAACACTTGAAACTCTTATTCCAAATTTAGTAGTAATTCTATTATTCTCTATTCCATTTATGGATAAATACAGAACACTTTTATAGAAGATTAAGAGCAAAAACAAAGCATTAATAAACTAAAAATGTCTTACAAAGGTATTAACATACCATTCTAAATTACCCCTTTTCAATTTACTAATAAATTGAATATTAAGATGCTAATGATAGCCTTATAAGTTGTGGCTTTTATTGACATCTTCAAAACAGAAAATTATTTTTTTAACCTTTAAAACATATAAATTATGACAACATCTGATAAAAAACCAAAATTGAAATCTTTTAAAAAATTAGGCTTTACATTCTTAGAAACCACAGAAATAGTTGTAAATATGAGACAGTTACTTGCTGACTATCATGTTTATTACTTTAAAATGAGAACTTTTCATTGGGATGTTTATGGACAAGATTTTTTTGAGTTACACCAAGAGTTTGAGAATGAGTACAACACTGTAAAAGAACATATAGATATTATTGCAGAACGTATACGCTCATTTGGATTAAAGCCATCTATGTCTATGGAAACCATTATGAAAAAATCTAAAATTAAAGAGAATACTAACGACTTAACTTCTATACAAATGGTAGAAGAGTTGCTTATGGACTACAATATTTTACACGATACTATGCTAGATGTCGTTAATGCATCACTAGATATTGGCGATAATGTTACAGAACAAATTATTACAGATTTTATGAAGCATCTAGAAAAGAGAAATTGGATGTTTACCGCTTGGATGAAATCATAAAAAATTAGCTTACGTAGCTTATAATTTATTAATAACTTTTAATACTAAAATAAAATGACTAGTTTTAAATTAATATTAACGACTATACTATTAGGGTTTTGCCAACTTGCCACATCTCAAAATATAGCAAAAAATGCTTTAGGTTTAAGGCTCGGAGATAATGATGGTTTTGGTGGTGAAATATCGTATCAAAGATATCTTAATGACAATAACCGTTTAGAGTTCGATTTAGGATGGAGAGATTCTAAAAATGTTGAAGCTTTTAAGTTAGTTGGCTTATACCAATGGGTACATACTATAGATGGTAACTTTAATTGGTATGTAGGAGCTGGAGCTGGAATAGGATCATTTGATGCAGGAGTAAACGATGGTACTTTTGCACTTGTTGCTGGAGACTTAGGTATAGAATATAACTTTGACATTCCTTTACTTCTATCTTTAGATATGCGCCCAGAATTTGGGTTTGATGATAATTATAGTGATGGTTTAGATTTAGATATTGCCCTTGGTATTAGATACCAATTTTAAATATAACTCATTACTAACTCTTAAAAATATTAATTATGAATAAATCCTTACCAAAAATTTTCGTTATCGTAGCAGTAATATTAATAGGTTACGGTATTTTTACACTTATACAACCAGAAGCTTCTTTTAGTTTTGGTCCAATAGATATCGAAGAACAAGATAATACAAATGCTTATATTACTATAGGACTTGGTATGCTAGCTTTAGTATTATCCTTTATTACAAAGAAAAAATAATTAGCACTATATTGTAAATAGGTTTAATTTTAAAGCAAATTAAATATTGTTTTTACTCTGAAAATTTTATTAAAAATATTACATATAACAATAGATCTTAAAATTAAAAATGTCATGAAATTAAAATATTTGTTTTTATTTTTTCTACTTTCTAGTTGCATAGAGCCTAAGAATCCTAATGTGGATTCTTCTGGACAAGATGAACTTGAGTCTCGTGAGGTTTATAAGCCTGTAAATGAGAAAGAGCTAGAGTTTCATGATTTAATATACGTCCCTATTTATTCTGATATTTATATTGATTCTCAAAATCAAAACCACTTATTGTCTGCTACATTAAGTATACGTAACACTAGTACAACAGATTCTCTTTTTATTTCTAAAATTAACTATTATAATACCGATGGTAATATGGTAAAGCGTTTTATTAATGGAACTATTAGTCTACGCCCAATGGCTACTGTAAACTATGTTATTGAAAAAGAAGACAATTCTGGGGGTTCTGGAGCAAACTTTATAGTAGAATTAAAGTCTAAAAACAGTAGTACTAAGCCCGTAATTCAAGCGGTAATGATGGGGCAATACAGTAACAAAGCATTTTCATTTATAACTGATGGTTACTCTTTAAAATAAACTGTATATAAATTATTAATCTAGATATTAAAAAGTCTATTTTGTAAGGTATTTATTTATTACTAAGGCGTTTATTATATTTTTGAATAATCGTTTTAAATATTTTTTAAAGCCAGTTCGTTAATGTATAACGTTATACATTAACGAACTGGCTTTAAACTATAGATCGCTATGGTTATGGTGTAGAGTTAGAAACTTGCAATAATTTACCATTATAATATTTGTTCCCGTTTACAGCAAAATTAGCTATATATTCTGCCATTTCTAATGCTGTTGTTGGAGCTTCGTAACCTGGAAATGCTTCTGCTAACATTTCGGTTTGTACAGCTCCTAAAGCAAGCACATTAAAAGCTATACCATGTTCTTTATATTCTTCTGCTAATAATTCTGTTAGAGTTATAACAGCTCCTTTACTAGAACTGTAAGCAGATAAACCTGCAAACTTCATGCTTCCTTGAACCCCGCCCATAGAACTTATAGTTATAACGTGACTTCCTTTAGTCATAAAGGGCAATATTACGCGCGTCATTTCTGCTACTCCAAAAACATTAGTTTTATAAACCTGCTCAAAATCTTCTAAAGAGGTTTCTAAGAATGGTTTATTTAGTAATGTTCCTGCATTATTAATTAAGATATCAACATGTTTCCATTCTTCTTTTACGTATGTTTCAACTTTTCTATAATCTTCTGGCTTAGATAAATCGAAAGCAAACGAATGAATATTATCGAAATTAAGGTTACTAACCTTTTGTTCGTTTCTTGATAATGCTAAAACATTATGGCCTTGGTTAGCTAGTAAATGGACTAATTCGAAACCAATACCTCTACTTGTTCCAGTTATTATTATATTTTTAGTTTTCATTAACAACAATGTCTTGATTTGGTGTATTACTCATTTTTTCAATAGCTGGGATCATTTTATTAATGAGGCTTGCCATATGATTATAGTCTAATTTATCTACTTCATCATCCACATGGTGGTAAAAGTCGTAATTAGAAAGATCGCATGAGGAAATTGTTTGACATGGTTTTTTAAATTCATTATAAAAAGGATAGTTATCTGAATGTGCAAATAGGTTATACTTTTTTGCTACTTCTGAAAAACCTATTAAGTTACTTCCTACATATTCGTTTATTTTTTCTGCCATGTTAGATTTGCTGTACCCTGTTACAAAAGCCTCATAGTCTCTATCTTTAAATGGAACACCAATCATTTCTATATTTACCATTGTATATAGGTTTAGGTTTTCAGACTTTAATCGTTTCGCTAAATGCTTTGAGCCTAGTAATCCCATTTCTTCTGCAGAAAATAATACAAATATAATACTACGTTTATTATTTTTATTTGCAGCAAAATATCTTGCCATTGCCAGTACTGCACTTGTTCCTGCTGCATTATCATTGGCTCCATTTGCTATAGAATCGTTTTCTACTATTCTACTCTTTCCTATATGATCGTAATGTGCTCCTAATATTACTACTTCATCTTTTAATTTACTATCATTCCCTTCTAAATAAGCGACTACATTAAAAGCATCTAATCCATTGGCTTTAAATGAGTCTCTATAGGTTTCATAATATGGTTTTAAACCATACGATTTTAATTGTTTTTCTACATAAGAGGCAGAGGTCTCTATTCCTTCTGTTCCTGTGTTTCTCCCTTTTAATTCATCGGAAGCTAAAAATGCTACGGTTTTTTGTACTTCGTCAGCGGTAATTGTTACCGCTTTTGAGTTTTTATGTTCTGATGATGTTTTACATCCTAAAAAAGCCAGCGCAATACCTAATAGTAATAGTTTTTTCATAATATTTAATATTTGTTTCTTTAAAGAAAACCTTTTTATTTAATAAGTTTTAAAGATAAAAAAATCCCAACTCAAACGTATTGAATTGGGATTTTCATTTTTATTATTTGGTGTTTTATACTAACATTGTTACAGGATTTTCAATATATCCTTTTAACGTTTGTAAAAACTGTGCTCCTGTAGCTCCGTCCACCGTTCTGTGATCGCAGGCTAAGGTTAATTTCATAGTATTACCTGCTACTACTTGACCATTTTTAACCACTGGTTTAGCTACTATAGCTCCTACGGATAAAATTGCCGAGTTTGGTTGGTTTATAATAGATGTAAAGCTTTCTATTCCAAACATTCCTAAGTTAGAGATAGTAAATGTACTCCCTTCCATTTCCTGAGGTGTTAGTTTCTTTTTTCTTGCTCTACCTGCAAAATCTTTTACTGCGGCACCTATTTGTGGTAATGATTGCTCGTTTGCAAATTTTACAACTGGTACAACTAAACCATCTTCTACTGCTACTGCTACCCCAATATGTACATGGTTATTTAATTGCATTTTATCTGCAAACCATTGCGAATTTACTTGTGGGTGTTGGCGTAATGCTAAAGCACAAGCTTTAACAATCATGTCGTTATATGATATTTTAATATCTGGAATAGAGTTGTATTGTGCACGGAACGCCATAGCATTTTCCATATCGAACTCTACATTTAAGTAGTAATGTGGTGCTGTAAATTTAGATTCTGCTAAACGTTTAGCTATTACTTTACGCATTTGAGAATGCTTCACTTCGTCTGTATCTTCTTGTCCCGATGCTACAAATTTTGCAACTGGTGCAGATGATTGTGTCGCTGCTACTGGTACAAAATTTTCGATATCTCTTTTTACAATACGTCCGTTTTCTCCAGTTCCTTGTACTAGAGATAAGTTAATCCCTTTTTCTTCAGCCATTTTCTTGGCTAAAGGGGATACAAAAATTCTTCCGTTTGAGGTATTATTTTGAACAGCATCAGATTTTACTTCAGATTTAGCTTCTGCTTTTGGAGTTTCGGTTTTAGCCTCTTGTTTTGGTGTTTCTGCTTTAACTTCTTTTGAAGCGCTATCGCCTTCTATTTTAAAGTTTTTTGCTACACTTGAAACATCTGTTCCTTTTGGACCAATGATAGCTAAAAGTGCATCAACTTTTGCTGAGTCTCCTTCTTTTAGTCCAATATGCAATAATGTTCCTGCATTGAAAGACTCAAACTCCATTGTAGCTTTGTCTGTTTCAATTTCTGCAAGAATATCGCCTTCTTCTACTTCTTCTCCTACTTTCTTTAACCATGTTGCAACAGTTCCTTCTTCCATGGTATCACTTAACCTTGGCATAGTTACCACTACTACGCCTTCTGGTAATTCGGCAGTTTCAGTTGTTTCTTCTTCCTTGGCTGTTGATGTTGTATATTCTGTTTTTTCTGGAGTCTCATCTGTTTCTGTTGTATCTCCTTTAAGTAAGCCCGAAATATCTTCGCCTTCTTCTCCAATAATAGCTAAAAGTGTATCTACAGCTGCGGTATCTCCTTCTTCTACTCCAATGTGTAATAAAGTCCCTTCGTTAAAAGACTCAAATTCCATTGTTACTTTATCTGTTTCTATTTCAGCTAATATATCTCCTTCTTCAACTTTATCTCCTACTTTTTTTAACCATGTAGCAACGGTTCCTTCTTCCATTGTGTCGCTTAATCGCGGCATGTTAATTACTGTAGCCATAATTTATAATTTATGCTGAATAAATGGATAATCTTCTTGCTCATAAACGGCATCGTACATTACATTTTTATCTGGGTACGGTGATTCTTCAGCAAACTTTTCACATTCTGCTACTAAAGCTTTAACACGTTTATCTATTACTTTAATATCTTCTTCTGAAGCGTATTTTTCTTCTAAGATAATATCTTTTACTTGTTTTATTGGGTCTATTTTCTTGTACTCCTCTACTTCTTCTTTTGTTCTGTAATGTTGCGCATCACTCATAGAGTGCCCTCTATATCTATATGTTTTTACTTCTAAAAATGTTGGCCCATCTCCTCGACGTGCTCTAGAAATAGCTTCGTCAAATGCTTCGGCAACTTTTATAGGATTCATACCATCTACTGGTCCAGAAGGCATTTCGTATCCTCTTCCTAGTTTCCAAATATCTGTATGGTTTGCTGTACGTTCTACAGATGTACCCATAGCATATCCGTTG
This sequence comes from Pontimicrobium sp. MEBiC06410, assembly GCF_053601615.1. NCBI lineage: Bacteria > Pseudomonadati > Bacteroidota > Flavobacteriia > Flavobacteriales > Flavobacteriaceae > Pontimicrobium > Pontimicrobium sp. MEBiC06410. The sequence goes on along the minus strand of NZ_JBSHNT010000152.1, from coordinate 18,069 downwards.
TTTTCACAAACAAATACTACTGGTAACTTCCATAACATTGCTAAATTAAAAGTTTCGTGAAGTGATCCTTGTCTTGCAGCTCCATCACCAAAACAACAAATGGTTACTGCATCGCTATTATGGTACTTGTCTCCAAAAGCAATTCCTGCTCCTAAAGGTATTTGTCCACCAACAATACCATGTCCTCCATAAAAACGATGTTCTTTAGAGAAAATGTGCATAGATCCACCAAGTCCCATAGAGGTTCCTGTTGCCTTACCATACAATTCTGCCATTACACGTTTAGGATCTACTCCCATACCTATTGGCTGTACGTGATTTCTATAAGCGGTAATCATTTTATCTTTAGTCAAATCCATAGCATGTAAAGCTCCTGCTAAAACTGCTTCTTGACCATTATATAAGTGAAGAAATCCTCTTACTTTTTGTTGAATATATACTGCTGCAAGCTTGTCTTCAAACTTTCTCCAGAACAACATATCTTCATACCACTTTAGGTATGTTTCTTTTGTGATTTTTTGCATTAGTAACGCTTTTTAAAAATAAACGAATAACAAAAGTAACACTTTAGTTAATAATGAAAAAACTGTTATTCGTAAAATTTCATTAAGATTAACCCTTCCTTTATTTCGAAATCGTTATAGTTTCGATTTATCGAAAACAAGGGGTAATAAATTTGCTAAGGAATTGGATTTTGCTACCGCTCCAGTTTCTCCCATAAAGTATATTTCTATATCTTGTTTTTGCTTCACTTCATATTCTGCAATAGCTTGTCTGCAAGCTCCGCAAGGCGGTATTGGTACTATTGTTTTTTGATTTTGGGACGCTGCAGTAATTGCCATTTTTATAATTCTAGACTCTGGATATTTAGCTCCTGAATAGTATATTGCTGTGCGTTCTGCGCATAACCCTGAGGGGTATGAAGCATTTTCTTGATTACTTCCTGTAATAATTTCTCCGTTATCTAATATTAAGGCTGCTCCTACATTAAATTTGGAATAGGGTGCGTATGCTTTTTCTCTAGCTTCTACAGCTTTCTCCATTAATTGTTTTACATCTACTGATAGTTCGTCTATAGCGTCATAAACGTATAGTGTAGATTCTATTTTTACTTCTTTCATATACTGTTTTGAACGTAATATGTTCGGCAGACTAATTTAAACAAAAAAACTATTGCGATGGGCAATAGTTTTTGTTATTCTTAAATAATATAAAATTATTAGTATTCTGTATACGTTCCTGCTCCTAAGTTAAACGTTAAAGAGAAACGCAATGTGCTTTCTAAAGGGCTTTGCACTTTTGATGCTGAAAATAAATATGATAAATCTACATTGATTACGTTGTATTTAAATCCTGCTCCCAAAGCAAAAAACTTACGTGCTCCTTTACTTTCATTTTCATTAAAGTATCCTGCTCTAAATGCAAATGACTCTTGGTATAAATATTCTGCTCCTAATGCGTAAGTGAACTCCTTTAACTCTTCGCTAAAACCTCCTGGCGCATCTCCAAAAGATTGGAATACTCCTGAAATAAAACTTACATCTGGGTCTTGCCCTTCTATAATATAATTTTCCTCTTCAGCTATAAAAGTATCATCATCTTCATTATACTCGCCATCTCCGTTATCATCAATATACTCTATTCTTTTTCCAAAAACTGGTGGTGTTGGTACTAAAAGTTTAGAGACTTCTGCTGTAACGCCTAATTTATTGTATTGATCGAAAATAAAATCGAAACCTAATCCTAATCTTAAATTTGTAGGCTGAAAATTATCTTGTCCTCCTTCATCATACTTAAATTTAGGTCCTAAATTTTGTATTGCAAATCCAGCTCTCCAGCGTCCATTAAAGCTGTTATATGCTTCTTCTTCACTTTGGTAGTATCCATTAATATCTACACCAAATGTACTTGCTACTGTATTATCGTTGCTTCCCGTATTTACTTTTAAATCTGATCTTACGTACCTCATTGCTACAGACATACCAAATTGGTCACTTAATCGCAATGCATAAGATACATCTAACGCCAGTTCGTTTGGTTTTTGGATTAAAGCTTCAGATTCTGCATTATCTCTAAACTCAATTTCTCCTAAACCGAAATAAGTTAAACTTGCACCAAAAGCACTTTGTTCATTTAATCTATTGTAATATGATAAATAGCCTATTCCTATATCATTGACTAATTTACTTAGGTACGGTGTGTAACTTAAAGAGATACCCGATTTAGCTGTAGCGAAAACATTTTTAGACGAATTCCATTTTTGTGAAAAAGCATCTGGAGAAGTTGCCACTCCCATATCTCCCATACCAGCAGCACGTGCATCTGGTGCTATCAATAAAAAGGGTAATCCAGTTGTTATAACTCTTGTATCTGCATTTGGCGTTATTTGAAATGAGCTTTCCTGCGCGACTATTTTAATAGCAAAAAACAACGTTATTGCTATTATGATTTTATTCTTCATAGATTATTTTTATTTTACAAATATAATTTTTTATTAGAGTATTACAAGTTTCTCTATTTTTTCTACTGTTTTATTTGTTGCACTAGAGTGCACTGTTAATTTATATACATAGGTTCCTTTTCCTATTTTGTCTCCAAAATCATCACGTCCATCCCATACAATATCTCTAGATATCGAGTTACTAGATTTTACTCCACTTCCTTGGGTTTGTCCATTTAATGTTCTTACTAATTTACCAGATACAGTAAATATTTGTATTGAGACATCTAATACTTCTGAACTGTTGTGATTAAACCAAAACTCTGTATAGTTTACAAATGGATTAGGATAATTTAATACGTTTTCTACTATTAAATGGTCATTTTCATTAAATACTACAAACTGTAACTCCGCTGTAGAAGAATTATTGTATACATCCCATGCTTTTAATTTTAAGGTATGTAATCCTGGTGTTAAATCTCTAAAAGGAAAACTTAAACTTCCTCTTGTATAATCGTCTACTTCTGTTGAGTAATAATTGTTTAATATAAATGGGTTAACCTCATCTCCATCTAAGATGGCTACAATATCATGCCCTATTCCACTAGCCGTATTTATTCCATTCTCATCTTGAAGTTTCACTAGCAAGTTTGGAGATTCGTTGGTTACTCCTCCAGATGCAAATGCTTCATCATTCATAAACATATTAATAACTGGCCCTGTATTATCTTCTGGTGCATTCTCATTTAAGCCTCCTATTTGCAATGTCGTTGTTGTTGCTCCGGCTTGATCGTCTAATGTCATTTCTCTTGAAGCATAAAAACTAACCTTCCCATAGCCTACTGGTATACCAATATCTCTAGGGACTATAAAATCGAATTCAAATTGTCCATTTACTACCGAGGCTTGCCCTCTAAATATTACTGCTCCTAATGCTTCGTAATCTAGCTTTGCTACTTGTCCTCCAACTACTGTTCCATCATTTCCTAAAGTTTGGCGCTGTATTGGTTTATCGTATATAGTTGTTGTTACTATTCCTGTATAATCCGACAATATATTACCGCCTACATCGGTAACTTCTCCTGCTATTTTCGCATAACTTAAAGCTTCTAACACTTCTGTTGTTTGCGCTTCTGCTACTGGTACATCATTAATTGCTGTTAACCTTACATTTGGTTTTGGAAAGGCTAATTTAAGTGCTGGATCTCCAATATAAAAGACTAAGTTTTTCTGACTTATTCCAGATATAGAAGGGTCTATTTTAGTTAGTCGTAGAGCTTCTGCCATAGATGGGTATTCAAAATCACTGAAAGTATCATTATCACTATATGAAAATAAATATTCTTCTAATACAGAGTTAAAGGTTACACCTACGCTAACAAATATCTGCCTTGTGGTTGTTATTAAAGCTATTGCTCCGCCATCTTTATTCCAATAAATTAACTCCCCTGCGGTCTCTCTTAACGGATTATCGAACTTAGTGTATTCGCAGGTAACTGTTACAAAACAGTTTAATTGACATTCATTTCGTAAATTCTCAACATCTGTTTTCTGAAAAATTCTTTCTAATGCAAAACCATCTTCTCCTCCATGCCCAAAATAATTTACAACTAAGGCTCCGCTTTCAATAGCATTAGAAATTGCTGTTGCTACTTCTGGATAACGATCTCCTCCTGCTGAAGATTCTTGTTGAAATGAATCTGAATGAATTTTAATTGTATTTATAAAAGGCTTTTCTGCTGCAACTTCGTCTCCAATAAAATCTGTTGTTTCCTGCAATACAACTTCCCAAGGCTCGTCTACATCATCAGATATTACAATAAAGTTATTTCTCCAACTACCTAATGCTTCTTTAGAATAGTATGTTAATACTTTATCTACCATTTGTTTGGCTTTTAAAGGTGTATCTGCGAGGATTCTCCCTACTGCAATGTCTGGCTTATCTGTTGTTTCTATATTCCCTTCATTGTCATCCATCATTGTAAAAAAATCGTCTGACACAAATGAATTTGTTAAATTTAAACTATCATAAGCATTCCAAGTAGGCATGTTGTATGTATTGGACGATATTCTTCCTTTATAATCGAAAGAACTGTCTCCAAATAAGCATAAGTATTTTACTCTATTTTCTGGTGTACTCGCATTGTCGTATACATATTTAACAAAATTACGTATTGCCGAAATATCTCGCATACTTGTACTAAACTCTTCATATATGGCTTCTATAGTAACAACTTTTACATTAAGGTTATTCTTTACTCTATTTACTTGTGCTAACCGTTCTGCTTGTGCTAAATGACTTGATGGGGTTATCATTAAATAGTCTATATCCTGAAACGTGCCTTGGTTATTATTAAAAATAGTTCCTTTTAAGTTTCTATTAGCAACTGTTGGGTTTGATGTTTCTAAGGGTTCGTAAAAATCGGAACTACTTACTGTAACAAATGTCTTTAATGTACCTAGTGGTGCTTTATAACTAATGGTTCCAGATCCATTAGTATTCTCTACAGTTGTAACATTATTTAAATCTGTTACATCCCATATTTCTGATACATTACTTGCGTTACTTACTGTATACAAGCCTATACCCGCAGCTGTGCTTGTTTCTCTATTAAAGAACTTAAATTGTGATCCGGAAAAGGATAAATTTCTAGTTGCTTCTAAAGCAATATAATCTAAGTAACCTTTAGCGCTGGGGTTTCCTTGCTTATCGTAATCTATTTTTACTGCTATATTGTCTGAATTCGCATTTACGTTTCCAACAAACATACCTTCTGACACAAAATTTGGATCATCGATACCTGGTATAATAAAAGTACCTACTTCGTTATTATTGAAACTAATAGTCATATTAGTATCATTAACAACGGTTGATGCGCCTATAACTTTTAGCGCTATTGGCTCAGTTTCTACTAAATCTGGAAAACTAAATTCGAATGTTTTACTTGTTTCTACATCAAACTCATCTCCAAACCAACGTCTACCCACAAAAGCTAAACTAAATTCATCTACTTCATGAAATTGATAATCTTGAAAAGTGGTAATTGTCATGTCTGTAGCACCTGTTGGTTGTACCATAGGTAAAATACGTTTCCCCGCTCCTGAACTAATAGTTATGTAATAATAAGCTATATCCATGTATGGGTTTATGTTTGTGTTTATAGAAACATCTTGAACATCTCCAAATGGCCCTTCTCCATAAAATAAAATATAATCATCATCATTAAAGACGCCATCGTCTTCACCGACTACTTTGATTGCATTTTCTACTGGATCGAAAGGATAGTTTTCACTATTCTTATATGGTAGCATTTTGCCTCCATTTCCATAAATTTTTATGTTTTTAGGATTTATTCCATTAGTATTAATCCCCAAACTATTTAAGTACGACTTATTTAATCTATATACTCCAGATTTATTAATAGCAAATTTATACCATGTTCCTGAACTTAGTTTAGATTCTACTATTGCTTGTGCATTTTGGCTTGTGAGCGTATTTTTATTAGAATTACTATAGTTAACTGTTAAGGACTTTACTTTTTTATACCCTCCATTTCCATCTTTTACAATAGCTGAAACTCTTAACATAAGAAATCTATCATTTCTTGCTATTGAGTTTTTAAGACTATATTTTATACTAGATGGTATTGTTTTAACATTTAGCCCTTTTAATTCTGTTTTACTTATTGGTGCATATACAACATTAGAAACAGATACATTGTTTTCGTTAACAGCTGTATTTACTTTCCATTGCTCTACATACTCTATACCATTTTTTAAGCTATAGTTATAGTTTTTTTGGGGTTCAAATTTTGGAATTTCAATAGAATAGTCCTCAATGGAGATTCTAGCAGTTTCTTTCCAAATTAAATTAATTTTTTTTTGTTGAGAAAAGGCAAGCCCACAGGTAAAAATTACTAATACTAGTATTATCTTTTTCATTAACATAAATAACGTAATTATTTAAGTGTTATTATAGGTTTTTCTTTTTTTTTTAAAACGTCACAAAATTACGACATTAATTCTAAACTAGACGAAGAGATTAATAATACCTATAGTTTGCGTTACTATCTTTTATTTATTTCTACTTTTTTAAAGTTTTACAAGTTTCTCTATCTTTTCTACGGTTTTATTTGTTGCACTTGAGTGTACTGTTAATTTATAAACATAGGTTCCTTTCCCTATTTTATCTCCAAAATCATCACGTCCATCCCAAACAATGTCTCTAGATATTGAATTGGCAGATTTAACTCCACTTCCTTGACTTTGCCCGTTTAAAGTTCTCACTAGTTTTCCCGACACTGTAAATATTTGTACTGAAATGTCTAAAAGTTCTGAGCTATTATGATTAAACCAGAACTCTGTATAATTTACAAATGGATTTGGATAGTTTAAAACATTATCTATAATTAAATGGTCTTTTTCGTTAAAAACAACAAATTGAAGTTCTGCTGTAGATGAATTGTTGTAGACATCCCATGCTTTTAGTTTTAAAGTATGTAAACCTGGCTCTAGATTTCTAAAAGGGAAACTTATGTTTCCTTTTGTATAATCGTCTATTTCTGTTGTATAATAATTATTTAGCACAAATGGATTTGCTTCATCTCCATCTAATATTGCTACAATATCATGGCCTATTCCGCTGGCAGTATTTATACCATTTTCGTCTTCAAGCTTCACTAATAAATTTGGAGATTCATTTGTAATACCACCGGAACTGAAAGCTTCATCATTTATATACAGGTTAATTAACGGCCCTGTATTATCTTCAGGTGCGTTCTCATTTAGCCCTCCTATTTGTAATGTATTTATGGTTGCCCCAGACTGGTCTTGCAAAGTATTTTCTTTAGAGGCGTAAAAACTTACTTTACCATAACCTACAGGTAATGCAATGTCTTTTGGCACAACAAAATCTAATTCAAATTGCCCATTTATTACTGATGATTTCCCTCTAAAAATAACAGGACCCAAAGTTTCATAATCTAATTTTGCTATTTGCCCACCTATTACAACATTATCATTTCCTAGCGTTTGTCTTTGTATAGGTTTATCAAAAATAGTAGTAGTAACTTCTCCTTTATAATTAGTTAGTACGTTACCGGCTAGATCTGTTACCTCTCCTCCTATTTTTACATAACTTAATGCTTCAATGACTTCATTCTGTGCTTGCCCAACTGGTATCTCATTAATTGTTTTTAATTTAATATTAGGTTTTGGGAAAGCTAGTTTCATCGCAGGATCTCCTATAAAGAACACCATACGTCTTTGTAATTCGTTACCTAAACTATTTTTAGTTAGCCTTAAAGATTCTGCCATTGTTGGATATTCGTAATCACTGTAAGTATCATTATCGCTATATGAAAATAGATATTCTTCTAATTTTAAATTAAAACTTACTCCTACTAAAAGAGATATTTGACGCGTAGTTGTTATTAAAGCAACAGCTCCTCCTTTTGTATTCCAGTAAATTAGCTCTCCAGCTGTTTCTCGTAATGGATTATCAAATTTTGTATACTCACAGGTTACTGTTACAAAACAATTTAATTGACATTCGTTACGCAAACTTGAAACATCTGTTTTCTGAAAAATCCTCTCGGAAGCCAAACCATCTTCTCCTCCATGTCCAAAATAATTTACAACTAACGCTCCGTTTTCTATTGCATTAGAAATCGCTGTTGCTACTTTTGGATAACGATCTCCTCCTGCTGAAGATTCTTGTTCAAAACTATCTGTATGAATTTTCACTACATTTATAAATGGTTTTTCTGCTGTTACTAAATCTCCAATTAAATCGGTAGTTTCCTGTAAACTAAATTCTTCTACAACATCAACATCATCTGAAATAACAACAAAATTATTTCTCCAACTACCTAATGCTTCCTGAGAATAGTATGTTTCTATTTTATCTACCATTTGTTTCGCTTTTAACGGTGTGTCTGCTAAAATTCTACCAATATTTATATCTAGCAAATCTGTATTTTCCATACGTCCTTCATTAGCATCCATCATACCATAGAAATCGTCGGAAACAAACGATGTTGTTAAGTTAAAACTACTATAAGCGTTCCAAGTTGGTACGTAATAGGTATTTGAGGCCACACGTTCTTTATAATCGAAAGAACTATCTCCAAAAAAACAGACATATTTCAACCTGTTTTCTGGAGCACTAGCATTATCGTAAACATATTTTAGCATATTTCTTATAGCCGAAATATCCTTATTACCTGTACTAAACTCTGTATAAATAGAGTTTAAGGTTACTATTTTTACATTTAAATCATGCTTATTCTTATTAATCTCAGCCAAACGTTTTGCTTGGTTAAAAAAAACAGAAGGTGTTACTATTATATAGTCTACATCTTTAAAATTACCATTTTCATCTTTAAAAATAGTTCCCTTTATGTTTTGGTTTGCTACTTGCGAGTTATAACCATCTAATGGAGTAAAAAAGTCAAGAGCACTAACAGTTACAAATGTTTTAAGGCTACCTAGTGTTGATTTAAAGCTAATACTAGACGAATTATTACTATTTTCTACTGCCGTAATATTATTTTTATCTGTAATATCCCATACTTCTAATACGCTACTTGCGTTACTTAGTGTGTACAAACCTACACCGTTGGTTGTAACTGTTTCTTTATTAAAAAAAACGAATTGATTTCCCGAAAAAGATAAATCTCTTATGGCTTCTAAAGCAATATAATCTATGTAGCCTTTAGTGCTTGGGTTTCCTAAATTATCAAAATCTACCCTTATAGAGATATCATCTGCTAAGCCTGTATTTATGTCACTAACAAACAGACCTTCTGCAGCAAGATTATTGCTTGTTGTAGGGATGTTAGGAATAATTAATGAACCAACTTCTATATTATTAAAATTAATAGCCATAGTAGATCCCCCTTGAGATGGAGAAGCCCCTATAACTTTTAGCTTTACAGGCTCTGTTGTTACTAGGTTTGGAAAACTAAAATCGAACGTTTTTGTAGTTTCTATATCAAATTCATCTCCAAACCAACGCCTACCAACATAAGCTAAACTATACTCATCTAATTCATGAAATTGATAATCATGAAATGTATTAATAGTAGTATTAGGAATTCCTACTGGTTGAACCATTGGCTCTATACGTTTACCATTACTACCGCTTGTTGTTATATAATAATAAGTTATATCTGTATATGGATTAAGGTTAGTATTAATTTTTACATCATCAACATTTCCTTTAGGGCCTTCACCATAAAATAAGACATAATCATTATCATTAAAAACACCATCGTCTTCTCCTATAACTTTTATTGCATTTTCTATAGGGTCTAAGGGGTAGTTTTCACTATTAGCATAAGGCAACATCTCCCCTCCATTTCCAAAAATTTTAATTGTTTTAGGGTTTATCGTGTTTGTATTTATCCCTAAAGCGTTTAGGAATGTTTTATCCAATTTAAAAACCCCTGTTTTGTTTATTGCAAACTTATGCCATGTTCCTGTATTTAAAACTGAATTAGTTATTGTATTTAATAAACTTGTTTTAGAACTAAACTTATTACTATACTTATAGTTAATTGTAAAAGAGACTATTTTTTTATACGTATTATTTCCTTCTTTTACTATTGGAAAAATATTAAATAGTACATATTGTTTATTTCTTGCGAATGTATTTTTTAGTTTAAAGTTAATTGTACTTGGGATGCTTTTAATATTAACATCCTTTAATTCCTCTATAGTAATTGTAGCATAATTAATATTACTAATTTCTACAGATTCTATGTTTACTGGCATTTCAACCTCCCACTGTTTAATAAATTCAACACCCTCTTTTTCTGTGTATCTAAAATTATCTCTTGGTGTAAAACTTGGAATTTTAACTTGTGATTTACCTATAGTAATTATTTTTTCTTCTCCCCAATTTAAATCTATTGTTTTCTGCTGTGGATAAACTAAAATTACTGTTAATAGCGCTATTATTGATGTTAGATTTTTCATTACACCACATAACGCCTTTATTTTATTATTTAGTATTTATAAGTAGGGTAATTTCATTTAAAACTGTTACTACCTAATATTAGGAACATAAATTAATCTTATCAAGTATATTTATTTCTTAATTATTTCGTAAAATAATTTGAAATTGTGATACTAAATTGACAAATCGCACGTTAACTAGATACAATAACGATGAAACACACAAAACATCGTTATACAGTAAATAAAATAGGATGAAATGCGATTTTTTTATTCAAATTTCACAATTTAAACTTGTAGAGTTAGGTATAATTGTTATATTGCGACTCCAAAAAAACATAATTAGCTTACTTAAACGTATGAATATGAAAAAACTAATTGTATCAAGGCTTATTTTAATAATAGCTGTGTCGCTAACCTTGGTAGGATGTAAAAGATCTGGAGGTGGCTCTAATACTTCAAGAGCAACAGGATGGAAAATTAACGCTAAAGAAGGTGGTTTTCAATACAATACTAAATTTAAAGAGCAAGAAACTGCTCCAGGATTGGTATTTGTTGAAGGTGGTACTTTCACAATGGGTAGAGTTCAAGATGATGTAATGCATGATTGGAACAATAGTCCAAATCAACAGCATGTTCAATCGTTTTATATGGATGAAACAGAAGTAACTAATAAAATGTATACTGAATATTTACATTGGATTAGAACTGTATATCCACCAGATGATGAAAACTTTAGAAAAATATATGATGGTGTTGTACCAGATACTCTAGTTTGGAGAAACAGATTAGGTTACAACGAAGTAATGACAAACAACTATTTACGTCACCCAGGATATGGAGAATACCCTGTTGTTGGTGTTAGTTGGATTCAAGCTGTTGAATTTGCTAATTGGAGAACAGATCGTTATAATGAATTAAGTCTACAAAAAGAAGGCTACTTAAAACAAGATAGCCAATATGAAGCGACTGCTGATGCTAACTTTAATACAGACACTTACATTAATGCACCAACGCAAACATACGGTGGTAATGAAGAGATCTTAAAAGGAGGAAAATTAAAGCCTCAAGTAGATGCAGAAGGAAACGAGATTAATGTATATGCTACAAGACAAACAGGAATTATTTCTCCTAAGTACAGACTACCAACTGAAGCTGAATGGGAATATGCTGCCTTAGGTTTATCTGAAATAAGAAGTTATAACTCTTACAGAGGTAGAAAAAAATACCCATGGGAAGGACAATATACACGTTCAGGAAAACGTAAAGTTCGTGGAGATCAATTAGCTAACTTCAAGCAAGGAAAAGGTGATTACGGTGGTATTGCAGGATGGTCTGATGACGGTGCTGATATTACTGCTCAAGTAAAATCTTTCGAGCCTAATGATTTTGGTTTATACGACATGGCTGGTAATGTTGCTGAATGGGTAGCAGATGTTTACAGACCAATAGTTGATGATGAATTTAATGACTTTAACTACTACCGTGGAAACGTTTATACCAAGAATAAAATTGGAGAAGATGGTACAGTAGAAATTGTTACAACAGAAACTATTGTTTACGATACATTAGCAAATGGAAAAATAATTGCTAGAGATTTACCAGGAGAAATTGCTCAAGTACCAGTTGATTTAGACGAAACATACTTAAGAACAAATTTCGATACTAGTGATAACAGAAACTTTAGAGATGGTGACAAGCGTTCTTCTCGTTACTATGCTGATGGTTTTGATGATGAAACAGAAGGAGAAGACACTAACACTACACGTAAAATGTATAACTCTCCAGATCATTCTGTTGAAGTAGATTCTACAGGAGCCCTTATTAGAGAATATGACAAATCTGACAAGCGTACATCTCTAATTAACGATGAAGTACGTGTTTACAAAGGAGGTTCTTGGAAAGACAGAGAATACTGGTTAGATCCTGCACAAAGACGTTATTACCCACAAAATATAGCTACCGATTATATTGGTTTTAGATGTGCTATGTCTAGAGTTGGTTCTAAATCTAAAAAAGGAAACAAATCTAAAAACTAGATTTTAGTTCTATATATTATAAAAGTCCTAACAATTAGTTAGGACTTTTTTTATACATTTATTTTCACAAAGAAAATCTATTACAGAACATGACAATACCTCAAATACACAAACTTTTTTTAGAAAACAATTCCATCTCTACAGATACAAGAAAAGTTCGTAAAGGAGATTTATTTTTTGCTTTAAAAGGAGAACATTTTAATGGTAATACATTTGCTAATCAAGCATTAGATAAAGGAGCTAAATACGTTATAATAGACGAAAAAGAATATCACAGTAATACAGAAAAAACTATACTTGTTGAAGATGTTTTAAAAACGCTACAAGCATTAGCAACCTACCATCGTAATTATTTAAAACTACCGATTATAGCACTTACTGGTAGTAATGGAAAAACAACAACTAAAGAGCTCATTAATGCTGTTTTATCTAAAAAGTATAATACAACAGCAACTACAGGTAATTTAAACAACCATATAGGAGTACCACTTACCCTGCTTTCTATGACTAAAGCCACAGAGATTGGAATAGTAGAAATGGGGGCTAACCATCAAAAAGAAATTGATTTTTTATGCTCTATAGCGCAACCAGATTATGGTTACATTACAAATTTTGGAAAAGCACATTTAGAAGGTTTTGGTGGTATTGAAGGTGTTATAAAAGGAAAAACAGAACTCTACAATTACCTCAAAGCAAACACAAAATTAATTTTTGTTAATGCCAACGATAGTAAGCAAGTAGAACACTCTAAAAATGCACAAATAATAACTTTTGGGGATAAGGACACAGCTAACTTAACAGTTACACTAGAGCAAGCACAACCATTTGTTTATGCAAGTTATAATAAGCAAACAATACGAACACAATTAATAGGTATTTATAATTTTAATAACATAGCGGCCGCAATTTGTATTGGTAATTATTTTAAGGTTGAAGACGCTTCTATAAAAGAAGCTTTAGAGCAATATACACCAACAAATAATCGTTCTCAAATATTAGAAAAAGAGACGACTAAAATCATTCTAGATGCATATAATGCAAACCCTTCTAGCATGAAAGCCGCGTTGTCTAATTTTTCAGACTTAAAAGTAACCTCTAATAAAATTGCTATTTTAGGTGATATGTTCGAATTAGGAGACGAAGCTAAACAAGAACATCAAAACATTGCAGATTTAGCCAGCCAGCTTAATATAGACACCATTATTCTTGTTGGCGAAAATTTTTATAATACTAAAAATACGAATCCTAAAATAAAACAGTACCACTCGTTCGAAGCTTTAAAAAGCAACTTTAACAGTTTATCAGTTACAGACGTTACGTTACTAATAAAAGGATCTAGAGGAATGGCTTTAGAGCGTATTTTAGAATTATTATAAATCTAAAAATGCTTTAAATGCTATCCAATAACCTTCACTACCATCGGTAGTGTCCCATAAAGCTCTAGAACCATGGATTCCCTTTTCTTTTGGTTTGTAATGGTAAAGGTATTTACCATTGATTTTACTTACTAAAGTTGTTAATGCTTGAGTCTCGCTATTAGATGCTGTAACAAAAACAGGTTTATTATAATCTTTTATTGCACCTTGAATATCTACTCCTTTAAAGTATTCTCCTGGGCTAAATGCTGCTACTTTTTTCACTTTATTATTATTGTTAGCGATTAACAAAGACAAAGAAGCCGAGTAGGAACTTCCCAGCAATAAAATAGGCTTACCACCATTATTAGTATAAATATAGTCTATAGCCGCCTCTATATCCTGCCTTGCATCTAAATATCCTGTTGGAAGATTCTTAGACTTAGCGAGTTTAGCCGTTTCATTAATAATATTATTAGCACTATCGCCAGAACGTTGATCTATAGCCATTACTGAGTAGCCCAAAGCATTTAGTTTTAACGCCGTGTCTTTATATTCACCTCTACTAAATCTAGCTTGATGACATAATAGTATCGAAACCGGTTTATCTCCCACTTTATAAACATCAGCGGTTATAAGCAAACCATCTTTAGAAGGAAACTCAATTGTTACCTTTTCATCAACACTGCCATTTAAGTTATTCGCTTTATCAATTTGTTTAATCGCTTGAGAAGTATCGACCTCACGACTTACCTCTTTACATGACCACAAACCACTAATAATTAAAACAGTTAAAATTGTTTTATACATCATAATATTTTATTTAGAAAGGTATAAAATTATCAAGATAAAAAATGTTAAATATTCTTCGTTTTCTTTAATTAGTACATCAAATAGACGATTATTCTCTTCCAGATAAGTAAATAGTACTACAAAAAGGCATATTTTACATAGCAAAAACAGCTTTTAATTATTGTATAATAAAAAAATGTTAACTTTTTGACAATTAACAACCTACAAAACACAAGGGTTTCAAGCATTTTTTTAATCAGTTCATAACAAGAATATTAATACGGTTAAAAAAATGTTAAAAAAATATTATATATTAGCAAAATTACCAACTAAATCTAAATATACTATGTCCCATTTCTACAATTACCTTTTTTATCATAAAAAAGAAGTCTCTTCAATTTTTTTATTCCATATAAAAAACACTGAAAGTTAATTTTCACTTTAAAAATTCGATTTATCTCTAGGTTATAAACTATATAGCCTAAAAGCGCTTATACACATATTTTTTTATGAGTAAAAGCTGTTTTCCCTACATATTTTTGTAAGAAAAAACATATTAAAATATCATTTATTAAGTTATGAAAAACATACTTATAGGGCTTTGCCTTTTACTAAATCTATCTCTAAACTCAAATCAAACATCCGAGAACACCTCTTCACAAGACACTCAAAATAAGAGTTTTAACCACACAACAAGCTCTTTTCAAAACTATTCTATTGAAGAGATAAATACTTTTATAAAAGAGGCATACGCAGATAATTTTAACTTTTTCCTTAACGATGATAGTCGTTATAATTTATTAGTAGATTTTTTTCAAAACCGTTTAAGTTTTGCAACCAACACTAAATACGAAGGAAAAGTCTTTAAAAATATTTCGGATGTTGAGCTACACACCAAATATAACGCTAATCAAGAAAGAGATTCTTCGTATGATATCCAGACATTCAACCCTTTAAAATATAAAATTGAATTATTCCCTCAAAAAACGATTGTTTACAAGCTAGGCAATACCCAATACTACATGTTAATCCAACCAAGAAGATAATTATGAAGAGAGTACTACTTTTATTAGCACTTATTTGTGTATCTGTTCTTAATGCACAATACAATATAGCAACCGAAAATGGAAATACTGTATATACATGCTCTAATACTTTTGTTGACTCTGGAGGAGCTTCAGGTAATTATGCAAATAGCGAAAATTATACTATAACCATTTGCCCAGATCCTGCAAATCCAGGTACATTTACGCAATTAGACTTTTCTAGTTTTAGTGTAGAAGGAAGTACATTAGATTTTATGACTGTATATAATGGCCCTAACACAGGGTCGCCTTTAATGGGGACTTATACAACTAATCCTGGTACATTGGTATCTAGTGACGCCAGCGGCTGTCTTACTATATCTTTTCAATCAGATTCAAGTCTTACATATTCAGGTTGGGAAGCAGATATTTCTTGTTTTGCTCCTTGCAATCAAACAGTTACAGCTAACTTACTTTCAACAACACCAGCAGTAAACGGAAATGGAGTTATAGGCATCTGTCAAGGTGACTCTGTTAATTTTGTAGGTAGTGGAACATTCTCTAACTCTGGAGCAGGTGCTACATACACTTGGGATTTTGGAGACGGAACTACTGGTACAGGAACTAATGTTTCTCATACTTATGCTACTGGAGGTGTTTATTTAGTTAATTTAAATATTGCAGCAGGAAGCTGTACGAATACAAATAAAATAAATCAAATTATTCATGTAGCTCCAACACCAGATTTTACAGGAACAGCAGCGGTTTCAGATCCTATATGTCAAGGAGATACCTCAGTTATAAATGGAGTGGTTACCCCACAATCTATTTCGGTAAACTGTGCTCCGCCTAACTACACTACAACATTTTTACCAGATAGTAGCACAGGAGTTTACCAAACTTGTTTTACAGTAGACTGCTACCCAAATACTACAAATATTACTAGTGTTACTGATATTGTGAATGTTTTTATGAATATAGAACACACTTACTTAGGCGATTTAGGCATGACTCTAACTGCTCCTAATGGAGCATCTGTAGTACTATTAGATAGTGGAAGTATAGCCAATTCAGGAGCCAATTTAGGAGACCCAATTCAAACAGATGGAACTGGACCTGGAACTGGTTGGGATTATTACTTTTTAGATGCTGGTTCAACTGGAACAACTTTAGATAATGGGCCTACTACGGTAAACTCTACTGCAGGTAATTCTATATCAGCTGGATCTTATGATTCAGATAATTCTTTCGCTGCTTTTATAGGCTCCCCAATAAATGGAGATTGGTGTGTTACTATTACAGATAATATTAGTTCTGATGATGGTTATATTTTTGGTTTAGGCTTAACTTTCGATTCTAGCATTGCGCCTTCAGATCCAAATTTCACATTCAATCAAACTATTGCTTCTAGCTCATGGAGTGCTAATTCTGGAACGGGGAATATAATTAATACAAGTGGAAATGATATTACTGTACAACCAACAGCAACGGGCATGCACTGTTATACTTTCACCGCTACAGATGGTTTTGGATGTTCTTACAATGAAATTATATGTGTAGATGTTACAGCTGGTGCTACGGCTGATGCTTCTGCAAGCGCAGATTTATGTGACACTGGAGATGCCATATTTACTATAACTGGAACTCCAAATGCAACAGTAACTTATAATATTGATGGAGGCTCAAATCAAACTATAACTTTAAACGGGTCTGGAACTGCAACTATAAATATCACTGGTATTACTGCTTCTACTACAATTAATCTAATCAGTGCTTCCTCAGTAGGAGTTCCTGTATTAAGAAATGGATTAAGTGCCGTAAATGCCGAGAACTCAAACAATGCAACAGGCGCAATATTAACCGCTGGAACTACCGCAGATAATACAAATTCAGCAAGAATTAGAGGTGCCAATCCTAGTTTAGAACTAACTTTAATGGACACAGTTCCCGCTGGTACAGTTATTACAATTAGTCATGCAAGAGATAATAATGGAGGTGTTTTTGAAGTAACAGATGGCACTAACACTATTACTGGAATAGCTAGCACTACCGAAGACATCTTAGAACAAACAACATTTACAACTGGAGCATCCACAAACACACTTACGTTTAATAGAACTGGAGGAGCAATTTGGATAGACGGTATTGAATATACGTTAGCAGCTACAGGTTGTGTTGTTCCTTTAACAGATTCTGAAACTGTAAATGTAATAACTGCCGTTAACGCTGGTACAGATGGCAATACAACCATTTGCGATAGTAGTACAACAACTATAGATTTATTTAGTTTAATCGCTGGTGAAGATACTGGCGGTACCTGGTCGCAAACTTCTGGATCTGGTGGTACTTTTAATGCTGCCGCGGGTACTTTTACACCAGCTGTTGGTGCAACTACTAGTACCTTCGATTATACTGTTACAGGAACAAACCCTTGTCCTAATGATATTAGTACTGCCACT